>DAOWDR010000716.1 GCA_030638935.1 Desulfobacteraceae bacterium
CACTATTGCTGCCAGTTTAGCTGTTTTTGGATTGATTATAATTCACTTGCTGTAACGGAACAAAAGATATCTTCCATCTGGTTTCTCAATTTTTTTATTTTATTAATTATTTCAGGTATGGATTGGGCTTGATATTGGGTGGCCTGGGTCTGATCAGGACAAAAATACCAGGTGCAGACAAAGGGGCGTTCTTTGCGGGGTAGAATACAACCGGTTTTAGTCAGGTTGGCACAATGGGGTCTGCTCTGCCCTGGTATTTTTTTTATCTGGCTGTGGGGAAATTTGTCCGGGCCAAAATACAGGTAAAGAATATCCTTAAAATCATACCAGATGGTTGCCCTTTCACAACAGACATCCTTACAACCAGGGCAGCAGGTTTCACATAATTGCTCAATGGGATCAGAAAGGGAGTCATACAAAGAGCTAATCTTGTTTCCAAGAATACGGACAGGCCCAAGGGCATGGCCATGCACCCTTTCAATGGCATCAAAGAAAAGAACAACTTCCTGCCATTCCGGTTTACCCTGCCAGGGGATGGGATTAATTGAAGAATTGGGCATGGTTTTGTTATTTATCCCAAATTTGACAAAGATTCAACTCCGCTTATAATTGGATTATGGACACACTAAAAATCCAGAATGGGGAGAAAACCATGGCAGATCAAAAAATCACCCTGGCCGTAGACAATATGAATTGTGGGCATTGCACCGGAATGGTTCAAAAAGCCCTAGAAGCTATCACAGGCATATCCGATATATCCGTGGATCTTGGGACTAAAAAAGCAAGTTTTTCCATTCAGGAAAAAAATCTTGTGGAACAGGCCATTGATGCCATAACAAAGGCGGGGTATCCGGCTTCCCTAAAATAAGAACACCTGCTGCCTTACAAAAGCCTGGACAGATCAAAGCTCTCTGATTTGTTGATGGTCACAATAAAACGTTTGAGAAAGTCTGTGTCAAAACAATGGGACATGCCCTGGTCACGGAGCTTTGTCCGGGCTTCCACCCTCTTTTTGGCCTCTTCCTCCAGCAGTTCCTTTTCCCTGAGGCGACGCAGTTTGGCCTCATAATCATCCTTTACAATGACGGTTACAGGAATCTTTGAATTTTCCATGGCCTCGGCTTCAAATTTTTTCAGGGTCTCCAGATAGGGATTTTCTCCTGCCATGATCTTTAATGCCTCAAAGGGCGTCCGGGCTGCTTTATAGGGCCGTTTTGAAGTTAAGGCATCAAAGACATCCGCAATATGACATATTTTTGCCATCAAAGGGATTTGATCACCGGAAAGACCGCAGGGATACCCGCTGCCATCTTCATTCTCATGGTGGTATAAAATAGTCTGCATTGAGGAGCGAGGCAACTTACTTTCAAAAAGCAGGCTTGTGGAATATGCGGTATGGGACTGGATGATCACATATTCAAGGTTGTTGAGTTTACCCTTTTTGTTAATCACATTCTTGGGAATTTTTATCTTCCCTATGTCATGGAGAAAGCCTGCCACTGTAGCCTGAATCATAAAATCCTTTAATTGGGCAGTCTCCACCTCAAACAAATCCGGGTTGGCGTTGATAAATGTGGCTGTCAGCCAGCCCACTTTGATGGAGTGGGTATGGGTTTGATAATCATGGCCGATGAGGTCTGCCATACCCTCTAAAGATTCAATACCGGAAATAAAATCCATGGCCTGGGAAATCAGATTTTCGATATTTTTAATTGCCCATTTGCAGTCCTCCCGGGAAACAAAATTAGTGGCAAAGGATTCCAGGACAACTTCCGTGGCTAAGTTAATAAGGGTCCCTGTTTTCTTTTTAACATCAATATCTTCATGTTTCAGGATAAATTCCAGATTCTTTTTTACATACTGGGTATAATTGAGATTCTGATTTTTATGGATATAAACAACATCCCAGGAAGCCAGCATCTTGATGAGGCGCTCCCGGGGAATGGATTTGGAATCCACCAGAAGGCAGCGGAACCGGTATTGTCCATCTTTCCGGGCATAACGTTCAAACAGAGAAAAGTCCGTGAGGGACTTGGGGTTTATTGAGAGTGGATCAATTGCAACAAACGAACTTCCGTCATCAAAATATTCTGCTGCCAGATCCATTTAGATCTCCTTTTTTCCACCATAGGGGGGGGGTATTAAATATTATTCTTCCCGCCGGTTATATGCCACTCTTTCTTATGTCCTGAATAATTAGCAGGATCTTTTATTTCTGTAAAGGGGTGAGGCTTATTTTCAAAGGCTTCAAAACCTGCAAGTAAATCCATGAAATTTCCTTAAAAAAAGTTATTGACAACCGGAAAATTTTTATCTATCGTTTATAGACGATAAACGATAGATAAAGAAAATAACCTTATGCTGCTCAAACATCACCCTGAAATATTAGGACAATAAACCATATGGATACGGGAAAACTTGCAAAAATCTTCAAGGCATTGGGGCATCCCACCCGGGTAAAAATCCTGGAGCACCTGATTGATATAGACACCTGTGTGTGCGGGGAAATTGTAAATATTTTCCCCTATTCCCAGTCCACCATCAGCCAACACCTGAAACTGCTCAAGGAGTCAGGTATTGTCTGCGGTGAAGTGGAAGGACCCAAAACCTATTTTTGTGTTGATAAACAGGTCTTAAGCCAGGTGAAAGATTATATGGAAAAACTATAATGAGGCAAAAACTCCATGAACACCAATAAAAACATACCCCTGGAAAAAACACAGTCCACTTCCGGGGTGACCATCATGCCCTCCATGGACAAAATCGACAAAAATTGCTGTGGCCCGGCGCCGGGCTCTGTATCAGACCCCAGGTCAGGTTATGAAAAACCAGGATACAGCCTTAGCCCCTATGTGGATGGGTTTATCACCACAGAGGCAGGCCCCGTGCCCAGGGTAAAAACAAAACTTTCCGCACGGGACCGGGTATCCACCCTCCTTGTCCGGTGCGGTATCCACCGTTACCAATACAGGGTGGCTCCCGGACTTTATTGCGTGGGCCATCCCGACAAAACATCTGAGGTACTTGTTACTGCAAATTTCAAGCTCACCTTTGACCACCTGCGAAAAGAGCTTGCAACCCTTAACGCCTGGATACTGGTTCTGGATACCAAGGGGATCAATGTATGGTGTGCCGCTGGAAAGGGGAGTTTTTCCACCCGGGAACTTGTGGACCGCATTCAAAGTACAGATCTTAAAAAAATAGTGGAGCACAAAAGGGTGATTGTACCCCAATTGGGCGCCACAGGGGTATCTGCCAGGACAGTAAAAAACAAATCAGGGTTCCGTGTTGTCTATGGTCCGGTCCGGGCCATGGATATCCAAAATTTTCTGGAAAACAAACGGAAAACAGATACCTCCATGCGGGCCGTAAGCTTTACCTTTATAGAAAGGATAGTCCTGACCCCGGTGGAGATTCAGATTGTGCTCAAACCTGCTCTGATTACGGCCCTGGTTCTCTTTGTACTTTCCGGCGCAGGGCCGGGATTTTTCTCTTTTACCAATGCCTGGTCCCGGGGATTTATTGCCCTTGCCGCCCTGGCAACCGGCATGATGTCAGGGGCGGTGATTACCCCGGCACTATTACCCTATATCCCAGGCAGGGAGTTCGCCCTCAAAGGATTCATTTCAGGAAGCCTGGCCTTCCTTGTAATGATGTGGCTGGTTCCATCGGCAACAGCCTCTTTCAGCACTGCCATTGCCCTGTTTTTGTTCTCTGTGACCATCAGTTCATTTTTGGCCATGAACTTTACCGGAACTACACCTTTCACCTCCCCTTCAGGGGTTGAAAAGGAGATGAAACGGTATATACCCATCCAGCTGCTCACCCTGGTACTGTCTGCGGGTCTCTGGCTTTACTCAGCTTTTTAACCCAAAGGAATAAAAAACCATGAAAGAATTCAGATATTTAGAAGATGTCGCAACCCTGGTCCTGGATACAGCCAGGTGTATCGGGTGCAGCCTGTGCACAGAGGTCTGTCCCCACCAGGTTCTTGAAATGCACGAAAACAAAGCCGCAATTGTGGATTTTAATGCCTGCATGGAATGCGGAGCCTGTGTCAACAACTGCCCCTCCGGCGCTCTGGCGGTCAACCCCGGGGTTGGCTGAGCCGCCTATATTATCCAGGTCTGGATAAAAGGTAAAGAAAATGCATCCTGCGGAGACGGAGGTTGTTGCTGACAATTACAGGTACACAACAGCATCAGGACCATTCGGGGAAAACCCCGGGATGAACATTTGTGCCAAATTAAAGTTCCGTTTGCCTTTCTCTTTGTTTTAAGGTAGATCTGCCATTTTGGACCTGTTTACGGGCTTTCTTTATGGACGTCCCTGGGCAATCAGCCATAACCGGGTATATTTATAAGGATCAAATCCCAAAGAGGCAAAATTACTTCCATGGAAAAGACCGGCAGAACACCCGAACTAAAAGCAGACTGGCAGACCCTTCACAGAGTATTTATCCGGCCGGAAGATGAATCCTGCAAAAATACCCTGCTCAAATATATGGAACAGATTCTTTTCGGGCTCCATGATTTTTTGAACCAAAATGTGGGGGTAACAGAAAAAATCAGCCTGGCCGAGTTGTCCAAAGACTACATGGACACCATAATAGACCCGGCACCCCAAAAAAAGCTGGCCCATGTGATCAAGGACATCATCGAAGAGATTGCGCCCAGGGCTGTTAATGTTGCCTCTCCTTATTTTATCGGCCATATGACCTCTGCCATTCCTTTTTTCATG
>DAOWDR010000337.1 GCA_030638935.1 Desulfobacteraceae bacterium
ATGTGCCGCCGTAGCACTGCGCTTTAAGGCATCCAAAACCTTTATTGAAACCAGAGCAGGAGATATATGATTTGGGCTTTCGGGAAATAACCATAAAACTTTCCACCGACTATACCGACGGAGCTTTAAAAGATGCTGTCGCAAAACAGTTGGGTATCCGGGATTTTTCCTGGCAGATCCAGGGCAAAAGCCTGGATGCACGAAAAAAGACAAACATCCACTGGCTGATCCGTGCCGGTGTTCTATCCGATGAACTTACGGGCGGTGAACCCTTTGTCTACCCTGTCTTGGAAATTCCTTGGAAACAGAGAAATTCCCGGGCTCTGGTGGTGGGAAGCGGACCCGCCGGATTTTTTGCTGCCCTGGTGTTACAGAAAGCCGGGTTCAAAACCCAGATCATCGAGCGGGGCTCCCAGGTGGCCAGACGTTCGGAGAGCATACAGAAGTTTGAATCCTCTGGTATTTTTGACCCAGTCAACAATTATGCATTTGGCGAAGGCGGGGCCGGCACCTTTTCCGATGGAAAGCTCACCTCAAGAACCAAGAAAGTGGCAAGGGAAAAACAATTCATCCTGTCCAGCTACATCCGGGCAGGCGCACCCAAGGAGATCGAATACCTGGCCCACCCCCACCTGGGCACAGATAATCTTCGACGCATTGTGGTCGGCTTGAGAAAGGAGTTCGAGGAGATGGGGGGCCGGATGCACTTTGAAACCCTGCTTACGGATTTGATCATCAAAAACAAAAAAGTGGTTGCCGTTGTTACCTCAAAAAGAGAGATCCCCGCTGATGTGGTGGTCATTGCCCCAGGCCATTCAGCCCATGAAACCTATCGCATGCTGATCCGGAACAGGGTCCGGTTCCAACTTAAAAATTTTGCCATTGGCTGCCGGGTGGAACATCCCCAGGAACTTATTAACACGGCCCAGTGGGGAAGCGCCTCCCTTCCCGGGGTCAAGGCCGCAGAATACCGGCTTACAGCAAAGGGTGACGGGTGCCTTCCTGTCTACACCTTCTGCATGTGCCCCGGCGGCATGGTGGTTCCGGCCGCAGCCTATGAAAATACCAATATTGTTAACGGCATGAGCCGATACAGACGCAGCGGCCAATTTGCCAACGCCGCCTGTGTGGCCGGCATCAACCTTGAGTCCCTGTTGGGAAAGCCGGTGGAGCCCCTGGAAGCCCTGGACTGGCTGGGTGATCTGGAGCATCGGTTTTACAAATATTCCAAGGGATACCAGGCACCCTTTGCCTCCATCCAGGGATTTATTAAAAAACAGGCCTCCTCCCGGACCGTTGATACAAGCTACCCCCTGGGCCTCACCCCGGCGCCTTTGTGGGAACTGCTTCCAAAGGAAATTTTCCGCTCCATTGCCCACGGCCTGACCGTGTTTAACCGGAAACTCAAAGGGTTTGATACCGGCATTATCCTGGGGCTGGAGAGCAAAACATCGTCGCCGATCCAGGCCCTCAGGGACCCTGACAGATGCTGCCGGGGGTTTTCAAACCTATATCTTGCCGGGGAGGGTTCCGGCTGGGCCGGCGGAATCATCTCCAGCGGTGTGGACGGGATCCGGACCGCCATGGCCATTGTCCAAAAAGCATCCTGAACCGTTTACAAAAGTCATAAAATCTGAATAAGGTGTAAAAAACACCATAAATCAAAGGAGCAGGGAATCCCATGAACCAGACGGATCAGAATCTTAAGATAGCTGTGGTGGGGGCCGGAGCCATTGGCGGTATCTGTGCAGGACTCATTAAAAAGGCAGGATATGATGTCCAGGTGGTGGTTCGGCAAGAAGAACATGCCCGGCAGATTATGGGGGAGGGGATTCGTATCACAGGCATCCAGGGAGAGTTCACCGTGAAAATGGATGCCGTGGCTGGAGTGGAAAATATGGCCCCGGACCGGGATGTGGTGCTGCTTGGGGTCAAGGCTACGGCCATGGAGGAGGTGGCTGAAAAATTGATTTCCAGGCTAAGTCCTTCTGCCATGGTGGTTTCTCTCCAGAACGGGTTTTGTGAAGAGGCCCTGGCAGCTATTCTGGGCCGGGAAAGGGTTATCGGCTGTGTCACGGGCTGGGGTGCGACAATGCACGGCCCTTGTGACCTTGAAATGACCTCCACTGGTGATTTCATTGTCGGTAATATTGATAACAGGGAAGACCCCCGCCTGGATCGGGTACGGGTAATTTTAAATCAAGTGATTGAAGCCAGGATTTCTCAAAATATCACTGGCAGCCTTTATTCCAAGCTGATTATCAATTCCTGTA
>DAOWDR010000188.1 GCA_030638935.1 Desulfobacteraceae bacterium
ATGTTGAGTATAATCTTAATGGCTGGAATATCTCTAACATGGTATTCTTTTATTGTTTTTCTATTCTCATCCAAAAAATTCGGTAATTTTTATAAGCGGATACAAAACCTGATCCAGGGTTTTGCCGGCCTTGTTTTTATAACCTTTGGCATAAAATTGGTGTTTGGAAATAAATAGCGCCATTTCCCCAAAAAATATTGAAGCAATACTTAAATATAGCCAGGAACCCTAAATGTTCATGTTTCCCAATGTCAATGTTCAAGACATGGGTCCGCCAATGATATGATCCTTTATCCAAATATAGTTCGATAAAAAAATTTATAAGCAATTTTTGCCAGGAGAATAAACATGAAAAAAAGAGTAACTAGAAAAATACAGGATTTTGTGAAGGCCTACCAGTTACGAAAGGAGATTACCACCCAATGGAATGATCCCATTGTTGGATTTGCCCTAGCCAATGATCCTTTATTCTCCAAATTAAGGTCTGTTGCGAGTCCCACCCACGCTGTTCCCAAGGATTTTCTTCCAGGGGCAAAGACGGTAATTGCCTTTTTTATACCTTTTAAAAAAAGCATGACCCGCACCAATATTAAAGAAAAATACAGTTCCAAAGACTGGGGCAAAGGATATATTGAAACCAACGAGATGATTCGTCAGCTTAGCCTGTATCTGCAGGAGTTGTTTGTTTCCGAAGGTTATGAAGCATTCATGATTCCGGCCACCCACAACTGGGATGAAAAAAAACTCATCAGTGACTGGTCCCACCGGCATATTGCCTACATTGCAGGACTTGGAAATTTCGGGTTGAACAATATGCTGATTACCGAGCAGGGATGCTGCGGCCGGATTGGCAGCTTTATTACATCAGCCCAGATAGAACCGGATGCCATTTCCGACCAGGAGGCCTGTTTATACAAGTATGACGGCACCTGTAAAAAATGCACTAAAAGGTGTGTCAATGGGGCTTTGTATGAAGACTCCTTTGATCGGTTCAAGTGCTATGAAATGTTGTTGAAAAATGTGGAAGAACTCCGTTCAGTCGGCTATGCCGATGTCTGTGGCAAGTGTCTTGTTGGAATTCCATGTTCCCATATAAATCCCGTAGCAAGAAAAATCCAGACAAAAGAGCATAGGGCTGAACCATTGTCTGCCCATCTTTAAATACCTTATGGCAGTTGCCCATAAATTATTTTGCAATTTAACATCCAATCACCTGTTTACGGCATTTTTTTATCTACCAGGGCTTTTTCCAGGGCATTCCCCAGCCATTCCGAAGTCCTGGACAGCGTGCTTCCTTTTTTCCACACCAGGCAGATATCGCTGGAAATAAGTTCATTTCCAAAGGTGACCGGCAGGCGGACCAGACGTCCGGCAGCAAGGTCTTCAGCCACCTGGTAGTGAGCAAGCGCCCCCCATCCCTGTCCCAGGAGTACGAGATCCAGAATCATCTGGCTGTTCTCACACATCCAGCACCTGTCACCGAACAGGAAAGATTCTGGTTCCCGGTGCCCACCCCGGCTGACTGCCACAAGTTGCAGGTAAGGGGTGAGGTCCTCCGGGGAGATGTGTTTCATTTTTGCCAGGGGGTGGATGCTGGCCGCTATTATCACAAAATCCATACGTCCCAGGAGCCGCCAATTGCATCCGGCGGTGGGCGCTTCAACTGGAAGTTCGATTCCCACATGAGCCCGGTCTGATTTTACCATCTCCCCCACATCTCCCATTACGCCCATTAAGATTTCCAGGTCGGTTTCCGGAAAAACTTGCCCGAATCTCTCAAAAATTTTGGCCAAAAGCTTTGAGGGGATCAGGTCATCCACTGCCACACTAAGCAGGGGTTGTTCACCACAGGCTAAGAGATTTGCCTGTTCTGAAAGGCCTTTGCAGCGGCTTATGATATCCCGGGCTGGTTTAAGCAGGCGTTCCCCTGCCGGGGTAAGACTCGGGTATTTTCCTGAACGGTCAAAAAGCATAAGTCCCAGATCGATCTCAAGGTTTGAGATCGCAGTGCTGATACGGCTTTGTGCCTTGCCCAGTTTTCTGGCTGCCGCAGAAAAGGACCCGGTTTCTGCAGATGCATCAAATGCTTCCAGGTATTCAATTGAAAATCTCATTGGAACCCCTCTTTATCTATCCGTTTTTCGGATAGTATCAAACTTTACCCATTACATAAATATGTTTATTATCCCATCCATTGAGCCGGGAGAAACCTATCGTAATCCCAGGAAAGTTGACAAAAACCCAAAACAAAATAGGATATACGATCCGGTATGTACAGGAGAGAAGCTATGAAGACAAATATGCGAAGTTCAAGGGACCGTATAAGGCACGCCCTTTTGTTTGAAATAATATTGGTTATCATCTTTACGCCCTTGATGGCCTTATTATTTAAAAAATCCATGGCCCATATGGGCGGTATGAGCATTGCCATGAGCCTGATCGCAATGATCTGTAACTATGGTTACAACCTTTTGTTTGACCATGCGCTGGTGTGGATGGGGAAACCGCTTTACCCCCGGGGTATAAAGCTTCGTCTGGCCCATGCCGTTTTTTTTGAGATTGTGCTTATGGGTGTGTCGATTCCCATGGTGATGTGGGTGCTGGAACTTAACTTCATAAAAGCGTTGGCATTTGATCTGGCGTTTCTGATGGTGGTTCCCGTGTATACTGTATTTTACAATTGGAGTTATGATTCAGTTTTTCCAATACCCCGGGAAACCTTTGTCGGCAATGCGTTCCTAAAAAGATAAAAAATTCTATCCAAGACACCAATGAAATGCCTGTGTCGCTACTTTTGACATATGAATCAATTGTAGCGACACTCCTTAAGGGCATTGTGTCATCAGTGGTTAGGGTTCGCTCAAAAATTAGTTCTCAATTTTTTTGCAGCCATCTCCGCTGCCTTTACTAAAGGATATGAGGTCGGTGGGGCGGTCAGCAACGGATGGGTTCCGATTTGGGATGTCAAGACATCCGTTACCGTCATCCTGTTCTGGATAATAATACCGATAAGATTCACCAATTCACCGACGCTTTTCCCTCCGATGACTTCTCCTCCAAGGATTACATTGGAATCCTTGGAAACAATCAGTTTAACAAATTGCTTTTGTGTATCAGGCAGGGAACCCGGGTGTTGATCAATTCCTTCAAAAACACCGCTAACGATTTCAAAGCCTCTTTCTTTTGCAAGTTTTTCCGTTACGCCGGCAGCGCCGAAAGCTGTATCCCCTATGGCAGTACAAAAAATTGCTATGGTTCCACCAAAGGACCTGACCGTGGAAAGCTTATACAGGTTCATGCCGGCAATCCTGGCTTCGGCACATGAAGTTGAAGCCAACATCACCCCTTTGAGGGTTCGGGTAAGAAAACTGAATTTTTCCGCACAATCTCCAATGGCAAAAATATCAAAATTTTCTGTCCGCATATATTCGTTGACTTTAATAAAGCCCATTTCATTCAATTTGACTCCCGATTTTTTCGCAAGCTCTGTATTGGGTCGATACCCAGTCGACAGGATTACGGCATCGGTCTTAATCTTTTCTCCGTTATTTAGCAAAACACCCCTAACTTTTTGGTCCCCTAATATTTCTTTGACCCCCTGGCCTGTTTTTAAATGGATACCTCTGGAGTGTAAAATTTCTTCCGCTTTGACGGCAAGCTCATCATCAAAAGCCATACTTAAAATATGCGGCAGCAATTCTATGAGCGTAACATTTTTACCTAGTTTTCCCAGTTCATCCGCAACTTCAACTCCGATGAATCCTCCGCCTATAACAACAACATTTTTACATTCCTCCAGCCTGGCCTTGACATCATCGAGGTACTCTTTGTCTTTCGGTATTGTAAAAACATTCTCCAAATCGTTGCCTTCAAGCCAGTTTACATCTGCAGGCGTCGATCCGGTTGCAAAAATAAGTTTTTCAAATCCGACTTCATCGCCCAAAGCTGTTTTACAAACTTTATTTTCCCTGTCGATCTCGACAACTTCATCAATTGCAAGGGTTACACCGGCATTTTCCAACACTGCATCAGGTATCACGTTTTGCTCACTGTTTTCTAAGGTCCCAAAAACATAGGGAATCCCACATGGCACCAACACCTGTTTTTCTTTTCTAATCACCATAAAATCCTTATCGGGATAAAAGGATTTCCCGGTTGTCGCAGCAACAATACCGGCAGCGCTACCGCCGATTACCAGCACATCTGTTTTTTTCATATATTTATTCTCCTGTTCTATCTATTTTTCATCTTTCCTGTTTGGTTTACCCTAATCTTGGGGTTTATCTGTCCTGTTCGTTTTTTAATCCATTTTTAATCCATCCCGTAACGCTACTTGAGCATGGTGTAGGATGCAAACCATGCTGATTCAGCAAAATATATGCCACAGAGTACAAGATGGCGGGACCCGCATTAAATAGCATTGGATATAAAATTTACAACCTGGAACAGGTGCAAATGCGCTATTGTTTGGGTTGCAGGAATGAATCCTTCGAGACAGCCTTCCTGAGGCCACCCGTAATGCGGGTGGAGTATCTCTTGCTTCAATTTACAAAATAATCCAAATTTAAATAGAGTACTATGAAAAATTATTTATAAATTATTGTAATAAGAATAGTATTCGATAAAAATTTCACTATGAACAAGTATGCTTTTTGAAATGAAATAGAAATAGATTTTTTTACAACTTACTTAATTATAAGAATTATTTATGAACGTTATTCGGATCTATATTGATATTGTTGTGTTGCAAAAGGTATTTTGGATTGACATAATGGTTAGTGTTCTATATAAATATATTGGTATTTAGGCAAGGTTAGTACTTAGAGTGCAATGTTTTTTTTAATGGTTGTGAATTCCATATGCCTCAATTTTGAGAGGTAATCTAACTATTGCGAAACAAAAGAAAACGGGATTTATGTAAAACTCCCTTTTGAAAAAGGGGAAATAGTTGCAAGGATGACGGGGATTTCAACCCATGCTGGAAGATAAAATGAGGGACTCAAATAAAAATCAATCGCATTCTTGGATAGACGAAAACTTTTTCCACGAATTAAAACACATTATAGCAACAAATTATAACATCGGTGATTTGATGGATATTGAACAAATTCATCTGGGGACTGTAAATAAAAGCTTTATCATAAGAACTGTCGACAAAAATAAAAAAAAATCGTACTTTTTTAGAAAATACAATCCCGGTAAAACTAAAAACGAAATAGAATTTGAGCATTCAATCATAACGCATCTGAAGAAAAAACGCTTTGCGATTGTGGCCCAGTTTATCCATACAAAAGATGGAAAAACGTTTGTGAACCGGAATAAGGGTCAAAACCATTTTTATGCCATTTTTGATATCCTTCCCGGCAAAGACAAGTACAGCTGGAATAACCCGGACTGCCGCAAAAATGATCTAAAAAACGCCGGGAGTGTCCTTGCAAAATTCCATAACATAGTTTTTGATCTGAAACCTGAGCAGAAGAGATGTGAGCCAAAAATAATGGATCTTCTGCCTCGGATTGTCCAAAACATATCGCATTGTGCAAAAAAAAAGGGGGAAACGCCATTCGATATTTGTTTGCGTAAGAACTTAGATACCATACTATCAACCAGCGACCAAACGTTGGATGCTTTTGTTCGTGGTGTACAGGGAAGCAAATATAAGGACTTGGTACAGATGGTGATTCATTGCGATTACCACCCCGGGAATTTAAAATTTCAAAATAATACCATAACCGGATTGTTTGATTTTGACTGGTCAAAGGTGGATGTCCGTTGTTTTGATGTTGCCCTTGCTATCACTTATTTTTGTGCGATTTGGAAAGAAAACGGTGACGGCAGCCTTCACATGG
>DAOWDR010000258.1 GCA_030638935.1 Desulfobacteraceae bacterium
AATACCGGAATATCCACTGGCAGATCCCCCTTGGAAATAAGATCTTCGCATTCCAGGCTGCACTCCTTGCAAAAACACATGGGGCAAATATCGCGGCACCCATAGCATTTAACGCATTTTGAAAACTGATCCGTCCAGAAGGAAAACCGTTTATCAAGACCCAGTCCATCCATGGCCGCCATTGTTTTATTACCTGCTTTTACCGAATCGGCAGCATCTACTTTTTCCCCGGCCACAATGGCATCGGGAAATGGTTTTTTACATTCACAGGCCAGGGCCAGCTCTTTTGGACAGGGAATTCCAATAGTCACCACATGGTCAGCATCCAGCTGGTTCAGACGAAAAAGGCTGTTAAGTCCTCTTTCATCACAGCCCCTCACAAGAACTCCCAGAACATCCTCGGGATATTGCCTGGCAATGGTGATCAATATTTTGTTCAGGGGATATCTGGCATCTCCTGCAACGTTTCTGTCTCCCAGGCTGAATCCTTCAAGGTTCTCCCCTTGCTTAAACAAATGGGGGGCTATCTGGCCATTTTGTTCAATAAGACCCAGGAAGCCCACAATTTTTTTTTCTTTAAAAAGGGCTTCTATATTTTGTTTTACGATATCAATCATGATACACCTATTTCATCGGTCTTGATTTTTTCGGTCTTGATCTTTTCGGCATTTTTTGTTTTCAAAGGAGAGGGCCCAAGTTTTTTTAATGCATCAATAAAGCTGTTCACCTCTTCAACAAACTCAGGCGCCTCGGCCGAGGAGACCCAACGGGCTCTTAGCCTCTCTTTTTCAACCCCGCAAAAATCCAGCATCTGTGACAATAGGTTCACCCTTTTTTCAGTGGAATAATTACCATACAGGTAATTGCATTCGCCCAGATGTCAGCCGCCCACAAAGACACCGTCCACCCCCTGTTGAAAGGCCCTGAGCACATGGTGCGGAGAAACGCTTCCAGAACACATGACCCGGATAATACGAATATTTGCCGGGTACTGCATACGACTGACCCCAGCCAGGTCAGCAGCGGCGTATGCTCACCAGGTGCACAAAAAGCATATGATATTGGGTTCAAAATTTTGATCACTCATTACAACAATCCTTTATATATATTCAACCAATTCCTTGGCATCGGCAATTCATATTTTCTAGGCTGCCCCGATCTGGGCCAGCAGTTGTTCGGGCTTATACCCGGCAAGCAGAGCGGAATGTGAAGGACAGGTGGCAGCACAATTACCGCAGCCCTTGCACAAAACCTCATTGATTTCACAAACCCTTTGTTCCCGATTATAGGTAATGGCCTCATAGGGACACATGGACAGGCAGGCCATGCAGCCCACACAGGAATCCGGATTAATCCTTGCCACAATCGCACTTTTTACCAGTTTTTCCTTGAACAAAATGGCTGCCACACGAGAGGCCACGCCAATACCCTGGGTACGGGCTTCGGTTGCCGTTGCCGGATACCGGCCGGAACCTGCGACAAAAATACCATCGGCTGCAAAATCCAACGGCCGAAGTTTGGCATGGGCTTCCAGAAAAAATCCGTTCTGGTCCGTTGGCACCCTCAGCAGATTGGCCAGTTGACCTGCACTGCTCCTGGGAATCAAAGGTGTGGACAATACAATAAGGTCTGGATCCAGGGTCAGGGTCTCTCCTGTGACTGTTTGGAAAAATTCAACTTTCCCCTCTGTTACTTTTGGTATATTTTGGGGATCATACACATCAAAGCGCACTCCCTTGCCCCTGGCATCCCAAAGCATCTGCTCCTTTTGGGTGCCGTACATCTGCATATCCCGATAGAGCACCCTCACATCGGTTAAAGGATATTTCTCCTTTATGAGCATGGCGTTTTTCACGGCAATCATGCAGCAGATCCTGGAACAATATTTACGGGTGTTATTACGGGCACCAGCACATTGGATAAAGACCACCTGTTTGGGGTTGAAATCGGATTTATCAAGCCCGCCTTTTCCGTCCTTTTCCAAGTTCTGTTTCAATTTTTGTTCCAATTCCATCAGGGTAATAACAGACGAAGAGCCCTGGGATTGTCCATACCCGAAAACCCCTTCCGGAATCAGGGGAACAGCCCCTGTTGCCACCACAATGGCTCCCACCTTTTCTGTCAAAAGGGAGTCAGGGGTTTGAATTTTAACTTCAAAATTACCGATATAACCGCTGGTTTCAGTTAGCTTGGCACGGGTTAGACAGGTGATATTGGCTCGCAGGTTAACATCATTAATAATTTTGTCCAGACGCTCCTTGGCCAAACCGCCGGTATCAAGGGCATGGACCTGGCGGAGAAGCCCCCCTAATTGGCTGGTTTTTTCAACCAGGACAATCTCAAGCCCCATGTCGGATAAAGCCTGGGCAGCAGAAAGCCCTGCAATCCCACCGCCTACAACCAAAATTTTCCGGATCAGGGAGGACTCGATTTCTTCCCTGGGTTCCAGGCCTGCTGCCTTGGCAACTCCCATGCGGATCAAATTTTTAGCTTTTTGGGTGGCATTTTCCCTATTACCCATGTGGACCCAGGAACACTGGTCCCTGATATTGACCATTTCAAAGAGATAAGGGTTCAACCCTGCTTCGGCACATGAACTTGCAAACAGAGGATGATGGGTTCTAGGGGAGCAGGACGCCACCACCACCCGGTTCAGCTTATGTTCTATGATGGCTTTCTTGATCTCCACGATTCCCGCTTCTGAACAGGTATAGAGATTTTCCTTGGTATAGACCACATGTGGAAGACTTTTTGAAAACTCTTCCACATCCGGGCAATCCAGGTGCCCTGCGATATTGGAGCCGCAGTCACAGACAAACACCCCGATCCTGGGTTCTTCGACTATTTTCAAACGTTCTTGATTCAATTTATTTTTGTCCAACTTATCTTTATCCATCATCACAGGCTTCCTTTATGATGCTGATTTATGTTTCATGACCGCCTGGACGGCCCGGGCCGCAGCAGAGCTTGCCTGGGCAACGGATTCAGGGATATCCATGGGGCTGTGGGAACACCCGCACACAAAGATGCCTTCCCTGGTGGTATCCAGGGGTTCGGCCGGGTTGGTCTTGAAGAATCCGAATCGATCCAGCTCAATGCCCAATGTATCTGCCACAGCTTGAGTATTTTTTACCGGGGCACAGGCAGTTGCCAGGACCACCAGATCAAAGGGCTGTTTCTTCACCTTTTGTTCAATAGTATCCTCATAGATCAGTACGGGATCATCATTTTCTCCCCTGGTGATCTCAGCCACCCGGGATCGCTTATAGTCGATATTGGAATTATTGCCACCCCGGATTTTATACTCTTCAAATCCCTTGCCCACCGCCCTGATATCCATGCCGAAAATCACTGAATGGGTATCATTGTCATGTTCATGGGCAATGATGGCCTCCTTGATTGAGTGCATGCAGCAAAAACCCGAGCAAAAAGGATAAAACCTCAAATCCCTGGAACCCACGCATTGGATAAAGGCAATTTTTTTAGCTGTGGTGAATCCCTTGGCCCTTTGTTCAAGATCTTTTAAGGGAGCTTCAATTTCTAAATAGGCTTGGTATTTGGCCGCCCATTTGTCAGCATCCTTTGCCAGATCTTTTCCGTCGTCCAGGGTATTGGCCGTAAACGCCCCGTAAAAATCATTACTTGCCAGGCCGTGCTTTTTTTCAAACCGGTCCAAAGCTTTTTGGGATTTTGTGAACTGTTTGGTCAAAAGGGCAATCTTGGCCGCAACCTTCCGGTCCGAGGGTCTGTCCAGATGTCCCTCCGTGGGGCCCGAGGCAGACAAAAACCGTTCAAACTCCATGGCTGTGATCACATTGTCAAGTTCCTTATACCTGTATTCCGGCATTTTGACAGGATCAAAAATATCATAGCCCGTTGCCACCACAATTGCGCCTACATTCAGGTCAATTATTTTATCAGTCTGTTCAAAATTAATGGCATTGGCTTCACATTTTTTCTGGCAGATTCCGCAGCGTTTTCCGGTTAAAACCCGGCAATGGTCCGGATCAATTACATGGGTGGAGGGGATGCCCTGGGCAAACCAGGAATAAACGGCCTTTCGTTCTGCATGGCCCTCATTGTAGAGATCAGAAACACTTGTGGGACAAACCTCGGTGCAGGCACCGCATCCCGTGCATTTATCCTCCTCCACATATCTTGCTTTTTTTTGGATGGTGGCTGTAAAATCACCTGCTTTACCATCAATTTTAACCAGCTCGCTATAGGCCATCAACTCTATATTGGGATGTCGACCGACATCCAGCATCTTAGGCGAAAGAATTCAGATGGCACAGTCATTGGTGGGAAAGGTTTTGTCCAGCTGGGCCATTTTCCCTCCAATGGAGGGCAGGCTTTCCACAAGAGTTACCTTGAATCCCATTTCCGCCAGATCCAGGGAACTCTGAATCCCGGCAATACCGCCACCAAGGACAAGTATATCCGTTGTCACAATCTACCTCCAGTTTTTAGCTATATCTCTTCTAATTTTTGCTTTAATTTTAATAATTATCCCCATGGTCATGCCACCTGTTTAATGTTGGCAGGACCCAATTTTTTTATTTGCTGGGTAAACTCGTTGGCCACCTGGGCAAATTTATTGCCTTCGGCAGAGGAGATCCATTCAAGCCTTACCCTGGCCTGATCAATTCCCAGCAATGCCAAAAATTTTTCAGTCATCTCAAAGGTTTTTGCAGCTTTTACATTACCGTCCAGGTAATGGCAGTCTCCGATGTGTCAGCCCGAGACCAGAACCCCGTCTGCCCCCTTTTCAAAGGCTTTGAGAATGTAATTGGGGTTGATTCCACCGGAGCACATCACCCGTATAATTCTCATATTGGGCGGATACTGAAACCGACTCACACCAGCAAGGTCGGCTGCCGAATAGGAGCACCAATTGCAGGCAAAGGTAATAATCTGAGGATCAAAAAGGTCGTTCATGGATCTATCCTTAAAATTTTAAATAAGGGCGGCTTCAACCATAGCCAGCACTTCATTGTCATAGTGAAAAACACCAGCCGCACCAGTCGGGCATGCAGATGAACAGGCAGCACAGCCCTTGCACAATGCCTGCTGTACCCGGGCAAGTTTCACCCCTTTTTCATTTTCATAAATCTCAATGGCGCCAAAGGCACAGGTTTCTTCACAGGCACCACACCCCCGGCACAGGGCCTCATTAACAAAGGAGACCACACCGTCCACCACCACACTCTCCTTGGACAGCACAACCGTAGCCCTTGAAACCGCAGCCTTTGCCTGGGCAATGCTCTCCTCCACAGGCTTGGGATAATGGGCCATGCCGGCCAAAAACATACCGTCGGTTGCAAAATCAACCGGCCGAAGTTTGGCATGGGCGTCCATGAAAAAATCATCATCATTAAGTGTCAGTTTAAACATCTGGGCAAGGGCCGTATTCTCCCGTGGTTCAATGGCAGATGCCAGAACCACAAGGTCGGTTTCAATTTCCAGGGGAAGTCCCAGAACATGGTCACGGACCAGGACTATCAGGGGACCTCCCTGTTTTTCACCGGATTTTTCGACCGATTTTCGAACCACTGGTTTATTTTCAAGGGAATACCGGATAAAAATAACCCCTTTATCCCTTGCCTCTTTATAAAGCAGTTCCCGCTGTCCATAGGTCCTTATATCCCGGTAGAGGATATAAACATCCATGTTAGGATTCTTTTTCTTAAGTGCAAGGGCAGACTTGATTGAATGTGTGCAGCAAACCTTGGAGCAATAGGGCCGGTTCTCATCCCTGGAGCCCACGCACTGGATAAAGACAGCAGATTGGCAGGTATCTGTGAGACCGTCATTGTTTCTAAGGGCGGCATCCATCTCCAAATGGGTAAGCACCCTTTCATCTTCTTCATACAGATATTCCAAAGGTTTGCTCTCCTTTGCACCTGTGGCCATTATCACGGCCCCGTGGTCAATGACCATTTCTTTGGATGAAGCTGAAATAGTGGTTTTAAAATTTCCAATAAAACCTGAGGTCCCGGTAACCTGGGCCTTGGTAATTATATCAACCAGGGGATGTTCTTTTACATCCTCTATAAGGGCTCCCAGATTCTTTTCAATGGATTCGCCCTTCCAGGTCTGGTTCAGATAAAGGGCATTGCCGCCAAGGGTTTCTTCTTTTTCCACCAGGAAAGTTGGAAAGCCCTGATTGGCAAGCCCCAGGGCTGCGGTTAGACCGGTTATGCCCCCGCCTATAACCAGGCCCTTTTGAACTACACCAACGGTGGGCTGGGACAAAGGATTCATGAGGGCCACTTTTGCAACGGCAATGCGGACCAGGTCCTTGGATTTTTTTGTAGCAAGGACCGGCTCCTTGGAATGGACCCAGGAACACTGGTTCCGGATATTGGCCATCTCAATGAGATATTTATTTAACCCGGCATCCTTAAGGGTTTCCTGGAACAAGGCTTCATGGGTCCGGGGGGTACAGGCGGCAATGACAATACGATTTAAATTTTTCTCCTGGATAACAGCCTTGCGCTTATCCTGGGTATCCTGGGAACAGGTGAACAAATTTTCTTCCACATAGGCCACATGGGGCAGGGTCTTGGCATAGGCTGCCACAATAGGTACATCAACGATCCCACCGATATTAGTTCCGCAATTGCAGACAAAAACCCCGATTCGGGCTTCCTGGTCAACTAAATCCCTCTCAACAGGATAGGTACGACTTGTTGTCAGGGTGGCCCGGGATTTTGCTAGACTGGTACCGGCATCACAGGCAGCAGCAGATGCTTCCATGACGGCCAGGGGAATGTCCTTGGGTTCCTGGAGGGCGCCGCAGACATAAAACCCTTTTCTAGAGGTACCCACGGGATTAAAGCTTGTGGTCTCCACAAAATTATGGACATTCAGTTCAATCCCCATGTCCCGGACTGTCTGGGCCAGATCCTTCGGGGTTTCCATTCCCACGGACAATACCACCATGTCAAAGGTTTCAGTGGTGTTTAATCCTTCCTCACTCACATAGGTGCAGGTCAGTTTTTTGTCCTCATCCTCGGAAATGGAATGGATCCTGGACCGGACAAAGCGAACCCCTTCGCTTTTTGCCCGTTCATAATATTTTTCAAAATCTTTTCCAAAGGTTCTCATATCCATGAGAAAAATGGAGGCCTGGAACTCCCCGTCGATATGGTCCTTTGTCATCACGGCTTCTTTTACCGCATACATGCAGCAGACAGAGGAACAATAGGCATTGTCGCATTTGTTCTGATCACGGGACCCAACACATTGGAGCCAGGCGATTTTTTTGGGCTGATGCTTGTCCGGATAACATTCAATGTGACCGGTTGTGGGACCTCCGGCAGAAAGCAGCCGTTCATATTCAATACTTGTGACCACATTGGAAAAATTGTCATATTGGTAATTGTCCAGACCGGAAGGATCAAAGGGCGTAAATCCGGCTGCCATGATCACAGACCCTACATTCAGGGTGATCTCTTTTGCTGTATCCTCATAATTAATGGCCCCGGTGGGGCAGACCTTGGCACAGGTTCCGCATTTGCCCTTGATCAGTTTAAGACATTTTGAAGGATCAATGACATATTTTAAGGGAACTGCCTGGGGATAGGGTACATAGATGGCTTTTCGTTTGGAAAGCCCCTCATTAAATTCATCCGGGGTTTTACCGGGACATTTTTTGGTGCACTCCCCACAGGCAATACACTTGTCCATATCCACAAACCTTGGCTCCTGTTTAATGGATACGGTAAAATCACCCTCCTCTCCTATAATCTGCTGAACGGTTGAAAGGGTATGAAGCTTAATGTTCAGATGCCGGCCGACCTCGACCAGTTTGGGTGAGAGCACTCACATGGCACAGTCGTTTGTGGGAAAGGTCTTGTCCAGCTGGGCCATGACCCCGCCAATGGCTGGTTCTTTTTCAATCAAATGAACCAGGTAGCCAGAATCTGCCAGATCAAGGGCCGCCTGCATGCCGGAAATCCCGGATCCGACAACCATGACTGAACCGTGAATTGTTTTATTATTTGCCATTTATTAACTCCAAAATTTTATATAAAGTCCCTTGTCCTAGTTTAAATCGTCCCTAACCTAAACAAGGTTGTCCGAGAGAAAGGAGACAAGGTCAATGATATCTATATCATGGTCTGTATTTTTCTTGGCACATGTCAAATGGATCTGACATTTGGGACAGGCCGTTATAATAGCCTGTGCCCCGGCAGCCTCTGCTTCCTTAAGACGTTGGCTCTGCATCACCTTTGAACAGGAAGAACATTGCATCCAGGCCGTGGTACCACAGCAGACTGCATTTTCCCGATTATGTTCCATTTCACTAAGATCGCATCCTTGAACCATTTGGATCAATTGCCTGGGCTCCTCATAGATACCCGACCGCCTGCCCAGACGACAGGGATCCTGGAAGGTGACCCTGGAAAGAGAATCGGTTTTAAAGGAAAGATCCGTGTCCGGCAGTTTTTCTGTTAAAAATTCAGTAATATGACGAACTTCAAAAGAGAAAGGCCCAAATTTTTCTGCATAGGCTTCCTTGAACATGGAATATCCTTCCGGGCATCCAAAAATAACGGTTTTGGCACCGCTTTTTTCAATGGTTTCTATATTTTTCCGGGCCAGGGTTTCAAAGGTTTTTTCATCCCCGCACCAGAAGGCATCATGGCCGCAGCAGCATTCGTCATTGCTGATAACAGGCTGGATCCCCATTTTATTCAAAAGCTTTAAATTGTTTTTAGCAGACTCAATCATCTTAAGATCAAGGTATTCAAAGGCCACATCATAATAGGCAATGCATCCGGCAAAATAATAATAATCCCCGGTTTCAGAAATCTTGCCTGCCTCTTTGGCCCACCAGATTTTATCTTGTTTGGTCCTGTCCTGCCTGGTTCCGTCCGGTTGGACCTGATCCTGCCTGGCCTCCTGTTCAATTTGGGCGGCCTGGATACTGGTGATGGTATGAAACATACCGTGGTGGCTTAATTTTGGCAGATTTTCCTGCTGCCGGGCCTTTTCCCGAAGATCACGGATAAAGGCGGGAAAATCAATTTCAACCGGGCATCTGTCCGAGCACCTTGAACAACTTAAGCAGGCCCACAAATCAGGGCTGGAAAGTATATCCCCTTCTGGTTCCTTCATGGCACGTTTGATCATCTGCCTGGGGGAAAACCCCTCAAGCTCCATGGCAACGGGACAAGAGCCAGTACAAACCCCGCACTCCATACAATAATCAATCTGCTGTTCTGAAAGCTGCATATTATTTAATTCCAAATTTCTAATATAAATCAAAGCCAAAATAATTTTGGCCTGTCCAAAAACAATAATCCTATATTTTTGATCTTAAATGAAAAATAATCTTCCAAAAAAAATCAAACTTTGTTATTTAATTTTACTATCTTAGAATTTGTTGGATTTCTTAAAATGTTCCGACGACCCTGCCGTACTTCATACAAAAAATCAGCGCTTTTCCTAAGAAAAAACTTCACTCTAAAGACAAAAAAAGCTTAAGTCAAGAGTCATTTCTAAATTTTTCCAATATGTTATCATACTGTTTTACTATGATTTCCCATGAAAATTGTTTGGCATAATCGGACAAACTTTGCCGCATGGGAAAAAAGCTGTCAGGGTCTTGCAAAGAATTTTCCAATTTTTGCTGGAGTTATGCTCTGGATTTATAAATAATTTTGTCATGAAATTTTTGAGGCATGATTTCAGGATAGGAGAGGCGATCCGGCAAAAAGGGGAAACAACCGTGGCGGACCGCCTCCACAACGGAGATACCAAAATTTTCCTGGATGGCCGTACTGACCACCACACTCCCCCTGGCAAGCCAGGATAGATATTCCTCCCGGGATTCAAGGTAGCCATACACCAGAATCTCTTCCTTAAATATTTCTTTGGCTTCCTTAAACACCCTGGGGACAATTTTGTATTGTTCCCCGAGAAGGGCCAGGTAAAAACCAATCCCCTTTTTTTTCAACACCCTGAGAACATTAAAAAAATCTTCGGGTTTTTTATCATAATCCCACCTATGGTTCCAGATGATCAAAGGTCTGTCCAAGGGCTTTTTTTCCAGTGTAAAATGACTTGAACCAAACCTGCAGCCCGGGTAAAGAACCCGGGTTTTCTTTTCAAGTGCTTCCATCATCCATTCGGGTCTGGCATCGGGCACCTGCTTGATCAGAGTTCGGGCTTCATCAAGAAAAGCTGCAAAATGATAATTTGAATTAAAAAAAAGCCCATCCCCGGCAACAGCAGAAATAATATTGGTAAATCCCAGGCGAGAATCCCTCTTTCCATTGGGTCCAATGGGATAGGAAAGCTGATTTTCATGGAAATACATGACAATGGGCGGAAGATTACGGCCCCCCAAGGCAATGAAATCCGTCAGATTCATCATATCCGTGGTAAAAATCAAATCGTATTGGGACAGATTTTTGATCTGGTTGATAAAATAAAGGGAGGCCCCCTGCATTCTCCACTTCCAAAAGCAGTCCGGCAGAGTAACAAGGTCCACATCATGGGATGAATGAGCTGCAAATCCCAGGGCAAAATCTTTATGGGATCCCCCAAAGAAGGGTTCAAGAAACAGAATTTTCACTGGCATCCATCCTTATATAAATTTTGAATCTACCCTATTTTGCAAGCCTGAGTCAACATGGGGCATAATCATTCCAGGACGCATTTTAACACCTGGGTACAATCCTGACTATTTATTCAATCAAGCCATAGAGTAGCCTGATTTCCTCTTCCCATATGGATGGATCCGGAGTTTCAAGAACCATGGGGATATTGTCGAAGTGCGGGTGGTTCATGATAAATTTAAAAGGTTCAAGCCCCAGGGATCCTTTTCCAATGCTCTCGTGTCTGTCCACCCGGCTTCCAAAGGCCTTTTTCGAATCGTTCAGGTGCATGGCTTTCAGGTAGCGGATGCCCACAAGATTGTCAAACTTCTGTAGGGTGTTTTCAAAGGCCTTGGCTGTCTTGATATCGTACCCGGCAGAATAGGTGTGACAGGTATCCAGGCAGACCCCGATGCGGCTCTTGTCCCGGACATTCCCAATGATTCGGGCCAGGTGTTCGAATTGATGTCCCATATTGGTTCCCTGGCCTGCGGTATTTTCAATGACTGCCGTGACGCCTTCTGTCTTTTCCAGGGCCAGGTTGATGGATTCGGCGATCCGTTCCAGGCAGTGATCGGGATCTATCTTGTTCAAATGACTTCCCGGATGAAAGTTCAGGTATCCAAGGCCCAGCTGCTCGCAGCGCTGCATCTCGTCAAGAAAGGCAGTCCTTGATTTTTTGAGGGCCTCCTCTTCCGGATGCCCCAGATTGATCAGGTAACTGTCATGGGGAAGGATATGCTTCGTATCAAAACCACCCTTTTTGCAATTTTCCTTGAATTGGGTGATGTTCTTGTCGGTCAGGGGCTTTGACACCCACCGTCTCTGGTTCCTGGTGAACATGGCAAAGGCTTTAGCGCCGATACTTTCCGCATTTTGAGGGGCTTTTTCTACGCCTCCGCCGGTACTGACATGGGCTCCGATATACTTCATTTTTTTTCCTTCCCCGGTCCCTCTTCTGTAAAAAAAGAGGAAATACAACCAGTTTGCTTTCTATATTAATGGATGAATGGTTAAAGCAAATTTCTGCTCCCCATATTTTTTTGCAATTCTTAAAAGATCTTTTGCGCCTTCACTGCATTCTTTAACTATTTCAAGCGCTTCAGGGAGGGGCGGTTTATACTGGGTTCCATTTTCAAAGACAAGGGCATCAAACAGAAAGTTTTTTTCAAAGCTTCCTATTTTACCGAAAAAGCTACCGTCGCTTTTTGTTCCCATATAAAATGCTACCGATTTTATGGCCCCCCCGCAATATCACTGCCCAGGCCGATCTTAAGTCCCATATCCAGATATGTCCTGACCGGCATTATTCCACTTCGCACTTTGATGTTTGAGTCGGGGCAGTGTACCAGCATAAGATCCATTTTTTTGACCAGTTCTTTCTCATCATCACCCAGGTAAATTTCTATCCATATTTACCTTGCCCACATAGGCGCCGATCCCCTTTTCCTTTAAAACCTCGAACAATTCCTGGGTTCCTGCTTTTGAGGAGGATGCAAACATACAGGCCCTGAGAGTGCCGCAATGCCTCAAGTTTTTCCATCAACAGACACCAGACAGCTGTTTTCATAAACTTCATACTTTTCAGCCGTTCTTGTATAAATAGAATGGCCTTTAACGATTAACACCTTCTTCATATTTATTCTCTTAAAGTCCTGTTTCAATATTTCTGCAAGCCAAAAGGTAACGATAGCCGTATTCAACGACAGGTTCCCCTCTCTGATTGGTAACCTTACACCTGATTGCCGCAAATCCACGATCAGGCTTACTGACGGATCTTCGTAATTCTGTCCACCAGGCATCTACCGAAAGGGTGTCGCCAGGACGTACGGGATTGAACATCTTAACTTCATGCATCCCGACACCGCTCAGGATAGCAACCTTACCCTGTGCCCCAACAACTACACGGGTGCAGGCAGAAAGCGTATGAAGTGAAGAGGCAACAAGCCCGCTAAAAATTGATTTGTCTGCTGCTTCTTCATCAATGTGGAACGGTTGCGGATCAAAAGCCTTTGCAAAATCAATGATTGATTCCCTCGTCATCAGTATGGAGTTGCAATCCAGGTGCTCCCCATCATTTAGGTCCTCAAAATATTTAATTCCCATATTTATTTCCATTTAGCCTTTGCCCGACGGGGCCGCTTGCAGGGTGATCCATTGAAATATGCGATCACGCTATCCCTGTCAGGGACACCCTATATTAGAATGTTTTGTTAAATTCACTCAAGATATTTCCCAATGACACTATGCCTTAACTTGATTTCATGGATAAGACGATCATAACGTCGCATTAGAATTATCGAGCGGAAAATCAGGTAGGCACCAAAAATAATTAACACAAGGTTGAGTGCTCCCAATGGAATCAGAAAATGTAACACATGGAGAGGATTATAATATTTTGATGTGGCTATAAGTAGACTCATAACCGACAGGGGCAAAGCCAAAACAGCGATACCTGTCCTCATCACCGCCAATGATGTGCGTTTTTCTGCTAGAATAAGTTGTACTTCGTTGATTGCTATTGAATCATTTTCATTTGTATCTTTTGTCATATTTTCACCTGGAACATTAACCGTCTGAACAATAATGAACCCATACCTTATTAAACAAGATCACAATTTTTGTATTTTTTTGCTTATTACTTAAAACATATTAATTTCCCCGGAAGCTGCCTGCTTCAATTCAGATATCTGATACTCGTCAAGAATTCTCCCTTTGCCAAGATGGCAGTATGGGTTCATATCATCTGTCAGGAGAATCAACTTAAAGTTTCTGGCAAAATAGTATCCGTTTTTTAGATTTGGAAAAATACTTTTCAACTCGGAATTCACCCGTTGCTGTGAAATTGTTAAATTGCCGGTTTCTCCCGGATTCAGGGTTATATAACCCGGAAATGCATTTTTCATAGTGCCGAGTTTTTTCCCCTGTCTGTCATCGTGCTTGTGCGGTTTCCTGATCACTACACTTTGCATCTGAATTTTAAATTTTGCCCGGTATGCACCTGTATTTCCGGTATTTTTAATACGTATCTTAAAGCGGCCTCTTCCCCGATATTCAGCGCCTGTGACAATCATATTCTGGGTGGGGTTGAGAAACTGGTCTTG
>DAOWDR010000457.1 GCA_030638935.1 Desulfobacteraceae bacterium
TATTTTAGAAACATTTTCCATGGAATCCCCCAACCTTTCAATGTTGTTGGTGATTCTCATCATTTCGGAAATTTCCTTGGCCTCGGGTTTGTTTATCTCACCCTGGGAGATGGTGGTCAGATATTTGATAATAACTTTTTGGAAAGAATCCAAATGCTCCTCTATGGCCTCTCTTTCGCCTAAAATATCATCATCACGCATCTGGAGGCAGGTGGATGTCTTTTTCAGGTTCATATTGGCAAATTTTGACATTTGAATAATTTCACCCTTAACCGTGGCAAGGGCGCCTATGGGAGAATCAATAAAGGTTTCATCAAACTTCGGCAGACGGTATCTCTCTTTTGATTTCTTTGGCTTAGGGGAGATGAGAAGGGTCAATTGTATGAGCTTTGGCATAAAAATCAAAAAAACCAGGGCATTAATAACATTAAAGAGGGTGTGCCCGTTGGCAATATATCTTGCTGAATTAACATATTCGTTGTTCACCAGTTGATCCACGGGCCCGGCACCCATTTTCAGGGTTATTGACTGGACAATGGTCACAAAAAACGGAAAGATGGCCAGGATAATGCCCACTCCGGCGACGTTAAATATGGTATGGGCATTTGCTGTTCTATGGGCGTTGGCATTTTTAGATCCCATGGTTGCCAGCTGTGCCGTAATGGTGGTTCCGATATTTTCACCCAGCACCAGGGCCAGAGCCGTGGGAAAGGTTAATAGCCCCGAGGTGGCCAATGTCATTGTCAGGCCCACCGTGGCCGAAGAGGATTGAACCATGACGGTCAGAATGGCACCCATGGACACACAGAGTAAAATACCCCCAAAGCTGTCCGTGGAAAATTTTGTGAAAAAGGCAATAAATTGGGGGTCTGATTTTATGGGAGCAAGCCCGTGTTTCATAACGGTCATGCCGTAGAAGAGCAGACCAAATCCCAGAATAATATCACCGATATGCCTGTAATTGCGTTGTCGGGAAAAATATTTGAGAACAACGCCCAGGGCAATGGCCGGCAATGCCGCCTTGGTCAGTTTAAAAGCAATGAGCTGGCCTGTGATGGTTGTGCCGACATTTGCACCTATTATCACCCCGACTGCCTGCTCAAAGCCCATGATTCCGGCACTTACAAATCCGATGAGCATCACGGTTGTGGCAGATGAAGACTGAACCATGGCAGTAACCCCGGCACCGGTGAGGCTCCCAAGGATTCTGTTTGAGGAGATTGCTTCAAGAATACTTCTTATCTTCTGACCGGCGGTTGCCTGGAGTCCTTCGGTCATCATTTTCATGCCAAGGATAAACAATCCCAACCCGCCCAATGTCTGGATAATGATATTGAATAAATCCACGTGACCTCTTTGATTTTGCTCGTTAATATTATTTAAATATAACTCTAATCAAATTCCAACAAAGCTGAGAGTGTATACCCTAAATTTTTATATTTTTCAATTGGGAAATGCGGTTGCGATCCGTATCTGATTTTACACAGGGAAACAGGGTATTATTTGTAAAAACAGGGTGTTTGGTGATGTCAAACCTGGCGTTTTTAACGGCATCCTCCCACATTGGGGTATGGGGGATGGGGGTGTAATAGGCAAGTACAGGCAAAAGCCCTGTTTTTTTTACGATCTCCATGGAAACTGCCACCTCTTCAATCTCCTGGTTGGGCAGGCCGCATAAAAGATAAGCCCCCAGTTGTTTGGTGTCAAACCCGGCATCTTTCAGGTGTTTGACTGCCATGAAAAATTCATTTTCCCCAACCTTGATATCATGGTTTCGGTCCAAGGAAAAATTGGTGGTTTCCAGTCCCAGGC
The DNA here is from genome assembly GCA_030638935.1 of Desulfobacteraceae bacterium. GTDB lineage: Bacteria > Desulfobacterota > Desulfobacteria > Desulfobacterales > Desulfobacteraceae > NBML01. The sequence continues at coordinate 1,813 of DAOWDR010000457.1, forward strand.
GAATGGTCTTAAAACCGGCCCTGAACATGAGACGAGCAGCCTCCTGGGTGATTTCCCTGATGTGTACGGCATTGGGGGTATGGAAATTCACATCCATTTTTGAATCGATAATTTTTTCAAACAGAGGAAAGGCATGGGATGGGCCCTTGACCAGCAGGGCATCATCATAAAAGGCAAAATTTTTAACCCCACGAGACTGCCAGTGTTGAATTTCCCTGAAGACATTCCCCGGCGACCGCAGCCGAAGGGTGGGTTCCAAAAAAGATGAGGCACAATATTCACAGGAAAAAGGACATCCCCTTGATGTCAGGATAGGGGCATAGGCCAGATGGCTCGAAAGATCCAGGGCAGGGAAGGGAAAGGTGTCCAGATCATGGGGATCGGGAATGAACTCAAGGTCAATTCCCGTGAACTCCTTGACAAGGGATTGAAGGCAGGGCTCCCCTGGCCCTGTTATAACCCGGTCTGCCAGGGAATGGGTTCTGGCATGGTCTTGGCAGAGTCCTGCATAGATTCCTCCCAAAATTATTGGTACATCCGGGAAAACTTTTTTTATTATTTCTATTGTTTCCCTAACCCCGGAGGCCCAATAGGTCATCAGCGAAGTCACAAAGATAAGGTCAGGCCTGGGCAGATTTTTAAGATCCTGGTAAAACCATTCCGGATCAATGCCGTACCGGGAAAAAGGCTGACCAATTTCCGGCACCAGGGTCTGAAGGTCGTCGGGGAAAGGGATGGGGGTTTTTCGAAAAGGGCCCCTTCCATCCCATAGTACCTTGACTGGCTTATCTGCTTTGGGGTGAAACCTATCCAGGCAGTCCAAAAAACTTACCTCCAGGCCGTTTTCCCTTAAAATGGCAGCAATATACAAAAGTCCCAGGGGTTTTGCCCAGAAATCAAAGGCGGCAAAATCATGTATCCATGGGTTTACACAAAGAATATGGGGCGGATCAGTCTTCAAAATATTTCATGGATGTTTTTTTCAATTCCTGGCGGGAGAAAAGCAGGGTGTAATTTTTTTCTCCCACTGCCCGGGATATTTTTTCAACAATGGCATAACAGCCCTGTTCATCTGCGGCATGGACCATGGTGTATAAATTATATTCCCATCCAGGAGCAGGATTTCTTCTATAGCAATGGGTTATTTCCCCAAAGGTGGCCATGATATTTCCGGTCTTTTCCACCTTTTCTTCATCCACTTTCCAGGCAACCATGGCATTGGCCTTAAATCCTGATTTCTGGTGTTTGATGGTGGCACCGAACCTGCGGATCATTCCCCGGTCATTGAGGTCGTGAAGAGCCTTTAAAAACTGATCTTCGGAAATCCCGATTTTTTCAGCCATTTCCAGAAAAGGCCGTTTAACAACCGGAATATCAGTTTGAAGCAGGGCAATTATTTGTTTTTCCAGATCTGTCAGCATATTTTTAATCTTTAATAAATAGTATTTTTCTATTTTAAGTTTAAGCATTTACCATTTAATTGACCAATGTGACCTATTTGTTGACAAATTGTCAATATCTTGTTTTATGTCATCCTTTTTTATTGACCTTGACCACTCCAGCGGGTAAACATGTTAGGATATCTAAAACGCATAAAAAATCTATTCCATAAGAAGAACCCCATGTCAGATTGTCCAGGGCATTTGTCAAAACCAAGATTAGTTGCCATGCAATTCCTGATTTTCGGCGCACTGATCCTTTGTCTTGGTCTTATTTTAGGCTGCGGCCAGGAGACAAAGCTTGAAGAAAAAGAGTTTATCAGACCGGTGAAGTTTCTGAAGGTGGGCGATACCGGAGCCGGGATGTCAGCAAAATATTCCGGCAAAATCAAGGCCGCCCAGGAAAAAGAGAACTGGATACAGGAGTTTCTGCTGTTTCAATAGAAGACAGGCCGTCAAATGAAGCCCTCACCGCCGCAAGCGGA
>DAOWDR010000156.1 GCA_030638935.1 Desulfobacteraceae bacterium
AACAGCTTTGCAAGGCGCAGGGTTGCCTGGTCAACCATCTTGCCATCAATAGCAATGGCTCTTTCTGCGGCTGGCCCGTCTTCCTTGAAAAGATCAAGGATCTTTTTCGCCCGTTCTATATCTTCCTTTGATGGCGTAAATACCCTGTTTACTGTGTCAAGCTGATCCGGATGGATCACCCATTTGCCGTCGCAGCCAATGGCAGCGGCCATGGCTGCAGAATGTTCAAGTCCTTTAACATTTTTAAAATCGCCGTAGGGGGCATCAATGGCAAGAAGATCATTGGCTTTGGCTGCCATGACCATCCGGCTTAAAGGGTAGTGCCACCTATGGCCCGGATAAATACCCTCTTCTTTTTCGCCGTGGCCGGATATGGAAACCAGCTTGGCTCCAATGGATGCACTGTAATCGGCAATACCAAAGGCAAGGGATCTGATACGGTCGCTTGCCTTTGCAATTTTAGAAACCTGTTCAAGCCCTTTGGCGGTTTCAATGCAGGCTTCAATCCGGATCTTATTTTTTATTTTATGATCCATTTCAATACCGTCCAGAAGACGGCAGGCAAAATGGATGTCACCGGGATGGTTTACTTTTGGAAGGACCAGGGCATCAATGATGCTGCCGGCTGCACAGGCCACCTCGATGATATCTTTATAAGCAAAAGGGGTATCCACTGAGTTAACCCTGACCGTTATGGTTTTAGAGGTGTCCCTGATCCCTTCAAGGGTGGTGATAATGGTTTTACGGGCCAATTTTTTTTCCCCGGGCGGCACACTGTCTTCAAGATCAAACATCACCACATCGGCAGCACTGCCAAGGGCCTTGGAATGCATTTTTTTTCTATGGCCCGGAACCGAAAGATTGGATCTGTTGGGTTTCATTTGTTCTCCTATTTTCAAATCGGTTGAGATATCCATCAGATCTGTTATAAAAGTCTTGTTGTTTGACTATCTCAAATTCTTTAATTATCTGTCTTGGCTTTAGTTTTCAAGTCTTACCTTTGGCAAAATCGATAAAAAAATGATATAAAACCCTTCTTGGACAAAAATATTAACCCAAATGCTGATTCAGGAAGACAATACCAATGACCTATCCTTTCACGAACAAAGAGATTGCCACAGCCCTGTATGAGGCACTGACTAAAGACCCTTTTTATATCACAATGGGACAAGGCGCATCCAAAGATACAGCAACTGCCAAAGAAGCCATGCTCAGATACATGGATTATTCCATGGAAGAGGCCCGCACCCACGGGGAATTACGCAAAAACAAAAACCATGGGGCTTCCATCTGGTCAAAACCTGTTGATGCAGCCCTTGGTCAACAAATATCCAAAGAAAAAAAACATTTTTTAAAAAATCATTTCGGACTGGAAAGTCTTGACACCTATTGCAAAATCGTGGATTTCATGTCAGAAAATTGCAGAGAAGTGGTATCTGAAAAGTATTGGTACCTGTCCATTCTCGGAGTAACTCCAAAACTCCAGGGGAAAGGACTTGGTCTTGATCTTGTCCTGCCGGTTCTCAAAAAAATAGATAAACTCGGGGCTGCCACCTATCTTGAAACCTTTATCCCGGAAAATATCGGGTTTTACAAGGGGATGGGGTTTTATGAGGCCAAAACCGTTCATGAGCCTGTTACGGATGCAGACTATACCATTATGATCAGGGATCCAAAATGATACCCCCCGGTAAACAAGGCCCAAATAGCCCCAACCAACCAATAACCAACGGAGGCTTCCAATGGAACTGACTGTTTTGGTGGACAACAATACACTGATTGATCGTTATTTCAGGGCCGAGCCCGGGCTTTCCCTGCTCATTGAGGACCAGGATACCAAGGTTCTCTTTGACACCGGGTATTCAGATCTTTTTTTGAGCAATGCTGCTAAAATGGACAAAGACCTGTCCCGGCTTGATTATCTGGTAATTTCCCACAGCCACCTGGACCATACCTGGGGTTTGGAACCCTTTGTCCGGTATTTGACGGAAAGAAAAATTGAAAACCTTTCCTGTAAGGGCCCGGCACTGGTAGGCCACCCGGATATTTTCACAAGTGCCGGCATGGACACTATCCCTGAATTCGGCACCCTGATGTCCAGGGAAAAAATGGCCAGGCACCTGGACCTTCAACTGAGCAAAACCCCGGTGCAGCTTGGGCCCAGACTGATTTTTCTTGGAGAAATCCCCAGGGACAACTCATTTGAAGGCCAGATGACATTTGGAAAAAAACAGGGCCAGGATTCTTTGGACCTGGTCATGGATGATTCAGCTCTGGTTTATAAATCCCAAAAAGGTCTGGTCATCATCACAGGCTGTTCCCATGCCGGAATCTGCAATATCATTGCCTATGCCCAAAAGGTCTGCAATGAAAAGAGGGTGGCCGATGTTATCGGTGGATTCCATCTGCTGAACCCCTCAAAAAAGCAATTGGAAGGCACCCTGAACTATTTTAAGACACTTAATCCCGATGTTGTCCATGCCTGCCACTGCACAGATCTTGGGTCAAAAATTGCCCTGTCCCGGGTAGCCAATGTCAAGGAAGTGGGTGTGGGGCTTTCCATCCAATATGATGAAAATAGTTGAAAACACTCCATCAAGAGGAGACTCACCCATGGAAGATAATTTTAAATTTTCAATTCTGGGAAAAACAGGCCTTGGGGTAGGCCGCCTTGGGCTTGCCGGCAGTTATGGCGCCCCTGCCGAAGCCTATGAAAAAGCCTTTAAAAACGGGTGCAATTATTTTTATTCCGGATCAGGCAGGAAACGTTCCCAGATTAAACAGGCAGTTAAAAAGCTGGTCAACCAGGGGCAGCGGGAGAAAATGGTCATCAGCGTCCAGACCTATGCCAGATTCGGGGTGATGACCGA
>DAOWDR010000467.1 GCA_030638935.1 Desulfobacteraceae bacterium
CTGCAGAAAATATGAAATTAGACAAGGATGCAGCCAATAGTTATCCTGATCTACCTTCTGCCAGTTATCTTAAAATTACAGTAAGCGATACAGGACCGGGCATTGCCGCAGAAATCATAAATCGAATATTTGACCCTTATTTTACAACCAAGGAGATGGGAAAAGGATCGGGCATGGGATTATCTATTGTTCATGGCATTGTTAAAAATCATGATGGTGCTATTTCAGTTGATAGCAAACTTGGCAAAGGCTCTATTTTTAGCCTTTTATTCCCGGTGGTTGATGAAAGGTCTAAAATAGAAACTGAAATAATAGATGAAATTCCCGGGGGAAAAGAAAGAATCCTTTTTGTAGATGATGAAAAATCCATTGCAGATATGACACAAACAATGTTGAAACGCCTTGGATATAAGGTTGAAATAAGCCTTAATCCTATACAGGCGCTGGACTTATTCCAATCAAAACCTGATACATTTGATCTGGTGATCACCGACATGACCATGCCTCAAATGACCGGTGCTAAATTGTCTGAAAAATTAATAAAAATTCGATCTGATATTCCAATTATTATCTGCACAGGTCATAGCTTTTTGATTGATGAAGAAAAAGCCAAACAACTTGGGATTGCCTGCTATCTTATGAAACCAGTGTCGATGTCAAATATTGCAATGGCTATCCGGAAAATTTTTGATAAATAAGATAAATATTAAGAGGTTCTGATTTTTTAGGGTGAGCACAAAAGGCAGGGGGAATACCCGGCATCAAGGGCGGCATTTCTTGAAGAAAAAATTTTTGTACAGGCTTTGCAGCTAAAATACCGGCAGTCAGGTCCGTGAAATTTATGGGAGTTGGTGTTTCCGTGGAATAAGCCTGCCCCGGCAATTGATCCTTGCATGGTTGGCCCGGAAATTTTAATTGGGTGATTGGCGTCTGCCAGGGCAGGGGAGCGCCAGATATTCATTTTACTTTTCCTGGCCTGGCCCTGGGCCAGGGAAAACTGGTCATGGTAGCTTTTGCTTTTTCCGTATTTGGTGTAATAGGGAGACCAGCCCTTTTGGACAAGTTCAAGGTTGAAGTTCTTTTTGTCCAGGATCACATAGGCAAGGAGTCTGCCGTATTTGCCCCTTTTTTTTTCCTCAAATTCCAGGGATACAAATTTTCCGGACAGTCTTTTTTTTGTGTAGTCCGAGGCTTGTTTCCCCAGTTGGGTATTCCTGGTTTTATCCGGGTGGACCGATTCCGGGGTGTCCACATTCAAGAGGCGGATTCTTTCTTTTCCCCCCTTATAATTAATATCAATGGTGTCTCCGTCAACAACCCTTACCACCTTGTACCGGGCAGCAAAACAGGGCAGCACAGAGACAAGCAGCACCAGAAGTATAACCAAGATTTTTTTAATGTTTTTGTTGTCAGACACCAGGGGTATTGTCACAGAGTCAGGTTCCAGTCTCAGCAGATTCCAGTCCACTATTAGTTTTCATTTCAAAATTGCATTCTCTTCCTGTCAGGGGAAAGAGGAACAAGGGGTCATAAATACCCTAGGTATGGCCAAGAAATCAACAAAAATACAAAAAACAAATTTTGCAGGGTTAGTTTTTTTCAAATATTTCAAACTGGTCCGACTTTATGGATATGAATCCATTGCCCTGTTTTTGGATAATCAGGCACTCGGTCTTGGCCAGGCCGTTTACAAGATCAATGCCCTTTTGGACATCCATTACCATCAATGCCGTGGCAAGTCCGTCGGCAATGGTGCAGTTTTCTGCAATCACCGAGGCGCTGACCACCTGGTTTTTAACCGGGAAACCGGTTTTGGGATTAATGATGTGGGAAAAGATCCGGCCCTCTTTTTCAAAAAAGTTTCGGTAATTTCCGCTGGTGGCAATGGCCATGTTTTTTAAAGAGATGATTTTATACAGGGCCGGGCTCAGCCCTTTTTTTTCCGGCCTGGTAATGCCAACCACCCAGGGGTGGCCTTTTTTGTTTTTTCCTGAACCGACAAGTTCTCCGCCGATTTCCACCAAAAAATTTTTAATCCCGGTGGTGGAAAAAAGCCGGGCAATGGCATCCACCCCATACCCCTTGGCTATGGAGCCAAGATCCAGGGTAATGTCGGCCTCTTTTTTTGTCAGCAGGTGATCCCCAACTATCAATTTATGAAATCCGGTCCTGGCAAGGGCTTTTTGAATCTTGCTGGATTCCGGAATGGTATCTGATTTTTTTCTGGTGCCAAAACCCCAGAGGTCAACCAGGGGTTTAATAGTTCCGTCCCAAGAGCCATTTGTAATCCTATACAGGTGTTGGGATTCCAGCATCACCTGGTAAAAATCGTAGGAGAGTTTAAAGGGCTGGTTTGCAGGATACCGGTTAAACAGAGAAATTTCACTTTTGGGGTTGTACATGGAAAGTTTTGCATTGATCTCTTTGAGGCGGATATCCACCCTCTGCTGCCAGATGGAAGAAGATTGTTTTTCCATTGAAATAAATTTAATGCTGTAAAATGTGCCCATGGTCCTGCCGGTGATGGTGTATTGGTGGGCTAGGACATGTGGTACGGCCAGGGTCAGCAGGAATAATGGAACAATTGAAAGCATGGTAAGAATATGGGATCTGGAGTAAATCTGCATCATGGGTTCCTTGAAAAAAGGTTTATCACAGCCATTTGTCCGGTATTCTACCTGATATTTTAAAAGGGTCAACCCTAGTTTGGCAGAACCAGGGGAAAAAGGCGGCAGGTCCAAGGCTTTTCCTTGAATTTAAGGGGAAAGCTCACTATAAAGGAAATATGCTTGTTTGATCTTGCACTAACCAATTTAAGTTTTGTATCCCCGGCCTTAGCAAGGAGAATTATGAAGATATCAGAAACTTCCAAGTCCGGCAAAGATCTTCACTATGGCTGGATTATTGTTTTTACAGGTGTGGCCATCCTGTTTGCCTGTCTTGGCCTGGGCCGGTTTGCCATAGGCATGCTCCTGCCCTCCATGGGCCTGTCCCTGGAGTTGAACTATTCCCAGATGGGCTTTATCGGGACAGGTAATTTCATCGGGTATATGGTATCTGTGCTTTTTTCGGGCATGGTGGCAACCCGCCTGGGGGCGAGAAATACTATTTTTTTCGGGTTGTTATTGGTGGGGAGCACCATGGTTTTTATCAGTCAGGCCTTGACTTTTTTTCAGGTACTGGTTCTTTATACTCTCACCGGTATCGGCACCGGTCTTGCCAATATGCCCCTCATGGGATTGATTTCCCATTGGTTTTTAAAGAGTTTACGGGGCAGGGCCGCCGGTACCATGCTATCGGGTAATGGACTGGCAATTGTTTTTGCCGGTGTGTTTGTCCCCTGGATCAATGGGGCAGCCGGTGCCGAAGGATGGCGAATTGCCTGGGTTTCAATGGGCCTTATCTGCCTTGCCATTGCCGTGGTTGCCCTGGTGCTTTTACGCAATGACCCTGCCCAGAAAGGCCTGGAACCCCTGGGAGAAAATTTAAAGGGGCCGGCCAGTACACATGCTCCCCTGCAAAATTCAGGTGAGACCTCCAAAAAAACAATGGTTTACCTGGGGTGTATTTACCTGTTTTTCGGGGCAACCTATTCTGTTTATGTTACCTTTATAGTGACTGCCCTGGTGAATGAACACGGGTTTGGCCAGGGGGCTGCCGGTTCCTTCTGGGCAGTGGTTGGGGCCTTGAGTATTTTTTCAGGGCCTTTGTTCGGCGGTCTGTCAGATAGGATCGGGCGCAGGAAGGGCCTGATGATGGCCTATATTCTTTTTACCCTTGCCTACACCCTGGCTGCGGCTAATCTGCCAAATCTGTTCTTGTACACCTCCATCATAATTTTTGGACTCATTGTATGGAGTATCCCCACCATAATGTCGGCGGCCGTGGGCGATTACATGGGGCCGGCCCAGGCCGTGAAAGCCCTTGGATTTATTACCCTGTTTTTTGGAGCCGGTCAGATAGCAGGCCCGGCAATAGCAGGATTCCTGGCTGATATTACCGGCAGTTTTAGTGCCGGGTTCTGGCTGTGCGCCGGGCTGACAGCCCTGGCGGCTTTCCTGAGTTTCTTTTTGAAACCCCCGGCAGCACAATGACAAATATGGTCACTTTTTTCCGAAATCTTCAAATCCGATCCAAGCTTATGGTGGGATACACCCTGATCTTTATCATTTCCACCCTGGCCGGTGGCGCAGCTGTTTATTACCAGGTCAAATCAACCATTGAAGCCAATATTGAAAGCGAATTGAAAAATACAACGGAAACCATTCTCAATATGGTAAAAACCGCAGCCGGTACCTCCATAAAAAATCATCTCCGGGCGGTGGCAGAAAAAAATAAGCAAATCATTGAAACCATATACCGGGAATATCAACAGGGAAAGATTACCGAAGAAGATGCAAAAATTCTTGCAGAAAAAATTCTTTTGGGTCAGACCATCGGTAAAACAGGGTATCTTTATTGTGTCAGAAGTGACGGCATAGCTCCGGTACACCCCAGGCCCGGGGTTGCGGGAAACAGCTTTCTTGATCAATGGTTTGTAAGGGAGCAGATCAGATTAAAAGAGGGGTATCTGGAATATGACTGGAAAAACCCGGAAGAAAATTTTGAAAAGCCAAAAGCCTTGTATATGAGCTATTTTAAACCCTGGGACTGGATTATTTCAGCCTCCTCCTACAGGGATGAATTCAATGCATTGGTCAATGTGTCTGATTTCCAGGACAGCATCCTGGCCCTGTCCTTTGGGAAAACCGGATATGCCTATGTTCTGGACAGCCACGGCAATTTGATTGTTCATCCAAGTCTGTCCGGAAACTATATGGATGCCCAGGGTAAGGATGGTCATTTTTTTCTCCAGGATATCTGCAGGATAAAAAACGGAAAGCTCATTTACTCATGGAAAAATCCCGGAGAAACCAGGTTTCGGGATAAAATCGTTCTGTTTAACTATATTCCGGAATATGACTGGATTGTGGCCTGTTCCAGCTATCTGGATGAAATGTATGCTCCCCTTAACACCATCAGGAATATTATCCTGCTAACGGCTTGCCTGATACTGGCCTTGGTTTTTATCACCTCTTTGTGGATTAACAGTTCTGTGTTGCTCCCCCTTCGACACCTGATGAACCGATTTGCCCTGGGGGCCTCGGGAGATCTTGAGGTGAGAATGCCTGTCACCTCAAAGGATGAGATTGGACAATTGGCTGTTTTTTTTAATAAGTTCATGGAAACCTTTGAAATTTACCATGCCAACCTTAATGCGGAAATCGAAAAGCAAAAACAGGTGGAAATTGCCCTGCGCCGTTCATTTAAAGAATCAAAACGGCTGGAAAGGGAAATTTTGAACATCAGTGAACGGGAGCGTCAGAAAATCGCCATGGATATCCATGATGATCTGTGTCCCCAGCTCATGGGCATAGAGGTGATGACAAAAATTCTCATGGAAAAACTGGCGGAAAAATCCATTGATAATATTGACGAGACAGCAGAAGCCGAAAAAATAAGGCAACTCATCCTGGACACAATTGCCAAGACCCGGCAATTGTCCCGGGGGCTTTCTCCCATCAATCTTTCGGATCACGGATTTGACCTTTCCCTGGAGGAGCTGGCAACTTATGTAAGAGAGGTGTTTGGAATTGTCTGTACCTTTAATCATCATGGGGAACCATCCATCAGGGACACTGGAGTGGCAACCCATATTTATTATATCGCCCATGAAGCAGTTCACAATGCTGCCAGGCATTCCTGTGCAAAAAATATTTCCATTGACTTGACTATCAGCGAACAAAAGATAAGATTGAAAGTAAGTGATGACGGTAAAGGCATGGACAGGGGGCAGCACTCCCGGGGAATGGGGCTCAAAATCATGACCTATAGGGCCGATAGAATCGGCGCAATCTTAAATATAGAATCGGGCACTAAATCAAATACGGGAAAAGGAACCCTTGTGCGGCTTGACCTGGAATTTTAAGACTGCAAAATGAGGTGCTTATTCGGGACAAAATAAAAATATTGATTGTCGAGGATCACCCCATCTTTCGAATGGGGATGACCCAGCTGATCAACCGGGAAAAAGACATGGAAGTCTGCGGTGATGCCGTGGATGTGGCCTCTGCCATGATACTCATTGAAAAATATTCTCCAGACCTGGTGGTTGTGGATTTATCCCTGAAAAACAGCAACGGGATTGACCTGGTAAAAGAAATCTCTGCCCAATATCCAAACATCTCCTGCCTGGTTTTAACCATGCACGATGAATCCCTCCACGCAGAACGGTGCATCATGGCCGGCGCCAAGGGCTATATAATGAAAGAGGAGGCATCCACCTCTGTTGTGGGTGCTGTCAGAGAGATTCTGTCCGGCAATCTCTACGTCAGTCCCACAATCATGAGTCATATTTTAAATAAATTTCGCAAACAACCGGCGGTCCTCCATGAATCGCCTTTAAAAAAACTCACCGACCGGGAAATGGAGATTTTTCAATTCATCGGCAAAGGGCATGCCTCGGGTGAAATTGCCAGACACCTGAACATCAGTGTTAAAACCATTGGCACCTATCGGGAACGTATAAAGAATAAGCTGAATATTAAAGACAGCGGCAGAATGGTCCGGCATGCAGTTATCTGGGTTGAGACCGGTGTTTTTGCCCCGCCTGTTTAGGCTGCCTGTGTAGGCTGCTTAAAAAAATGTAAGTCAATCCCCCACAAAAACTTGGTTCATCACCCTACCATATTATGGTGGGTTCCCCTATTTACGCCATGGGGATATATTGCTTAAAGAGATATGAGGCGCTTTATTTCATCCTGTTCTAACCAGGCAATAAAGGAGAAATAATGAAAATTCTTTCCATTGACGATGTCTCTCTGGCCTTTGGCGGGTTAAACGTGTTGTCCAATGTCTCATTTGATGTGAACAAGGGAGAGATATTTGCCATTATCGGACCCAATGGGGCCGGCAAAACATCCATATTGAATATTATCAGTGGCTTTTATCGCCCCGCCCAGGGGAGGGTTTCCTTTAACGACAATGATATCACCAGCCTTGCACCTGACAAGCGGGCAGCTCTAGGAATGGGCCGAACCTTCCAGAATATCGCCCTGTACCACGGCATGTCCGTGATGGATAATATTAAACTTGGTGCCCATTCCCATTTGAAAACAGGTTTGATGTCAAGCCTTTTGTATTGGGGTTCCGCCCACAAAGAAGAGATGAAGCTGAGAAAAAAGATTGAAGAGGATATAATTGATTTTCTGGAGATTGAATCCATTCGCAAACAGCCGGTATCTTCTCTTGCCTATGGGTTGCAAAAACGGGTTGAACTGGCCCGGGCCCTTGCCATGCGGCCCCAGGTCCTTTTGATGGATGAACCAGTTGCCGGCATGAATGCCGAAGAAACCGAAGACATGGCACGGTTTATCCTGGATATTAAGGAAGAGCACAATATCACCATTGTTTTGATTGAGCATGATATGAAAATGGTTATGGATATCTCAGACCGGGTTCTGGTGGTCAACTTCGGCCAGGCACTTACCCAGGGAACACCTGGGGAGGTACAAAAACACCCTGAAGTCATCAAGGCATACCTGGGCCAGAAAAATGGCGAATAACTAAACAACAAAGAAAGGATAAAAATGGATATTTTCCTGCAACTGATTGCCAGCGGTTTTTTGGTCGGGGGAATATATGCCCTCATAGCGCTAGGGTTTGTACTCATCTATAAGGCCACCAACATCATTAATTTTGCCACGGGCGAATTCATGATGATCGGCGCCTATATTTTTTATTCTTTAATGGTCTATTTAAATTTGTCCCCTTATATTGGGTTCCCTTTGGTCATCATCTGTGCCGCCTTGCTGGGCTCCCTGGTTGAACGCCTGATTTTAAGGCATATGCTGGGCCAGCCCAATATAAGTATCATCATGGTGACCATCGGTCTTAGTTCCATTTTACTGGGCCTGGCAGAAATGATTTGGGGATCCAGTTTCAGAAGTTTTCCTCCCCTGTTTCCCCGAAAACCCATTATTCTCGGGGAGATCGTGCTGCGCTCCAATCTTTTCTATGGATTTTTATTGGCCATGGCCGTGGTAATGGTTTTTTTGTTTGTGTTCAAGTATGCCAAAGTAGGGGTGGCAATGCGGGCCACTGCCAATGACCAGATCGCAGCTTTTTCCATGGGAATCAATGTGAAAACCATGTTCACCATTTCCTGGGCCTTTGGTGCCATTGCCGCTTCTCTGGGCGGTATCATCGTCGGCAACATTGGTGGTGTCCAGCCGACCCTGGGGCATATCGGGCTGAAGATTTTTCCCATCGTTATCCTGGGAGGACTGGATTCCATTATAGGGGCCGTGATAGGGGGCTTCATGGTGGGTATTTTAGAAAATCTTGCAGGGGGCTATCTGGACCCATATTTCCATGGGGGGGTCAAGGACCTTGCCCCCTTTGTGGTATTGATTTTCGTCCTATTGATCAAACCCTATGGCCTGTTCGGCACCAAAGAACTTGAAAGACTATAACCAGGCACTACTTTAACAGGAGCTTTTATCCATGCGCATTGGAGATTTTAAGGAAACATACGCATCAGACCAGGCTGTTTTTGTAAATTCCACCTCCCGTTTCTGGCTTGGAGTTCTCCTGGCCCTGTTGCTCATTTTTCCCTTTGTTGCCGGGGATTATCTGCTGTTCATGGCCAATCTTGTCGGCATCACCATCATCGGGGCCGTGGGACTGAATATCCTCACAGGTTTTGCCGGGCAAATATCCCTTGGTCATGCGGCATTCATTGGGGTGGGCGGGTATACAGCTGCCATTTTATCCACCCGGTTTAACCTGCCCTTTCTGGTCTGCCTTCCCCTGTCAGGGATGATGTCTGCCTGTTTTGGTATTATTGTGGGCGGACCCTCTTTGAGACTCAAAGGCCTGTATCTTTGTATTGCCACCCTGTCGGCCCAATTGATCCTTGAGTTTGTCTTTGTCCATTGGGAATCAATGACCGGGGGGATACGGGGTATTAGTATTTCTCCGCCGGAGATTTTTGGATTGGTGCTGGACAATGATTTTAAATTTTATTTTCTCACCCTGGGTATGGTGATCCTCTGTGTGACTGCTGCCAGGAATCTGTTTCGCACCCGGGTGGGCCGGGCCTTTATCGCCATCAGAGACCGGGATATCTCGGCCGAGCTCATGGGCATCAGCCTTTTGCGCTATAAAACCTATGCCTTTGCCGTCAGCTCTTTCATGGCTGGCATAGCAGGATGTCTTTGGGTGAATTTTTTAAAAACCATCACCCCGGAGCATTTTCCCCTGCTGGAAAGTGTCAGATATCTTGCCATGATAATTGTGGGGGGCATGGGAAGTGTCCTGGGATCCATATTCGGCGCCCTGTTCATGACCATCGTGCCCGAGGCCATCAAGAGCCTTCTCGGTCTGCTGGTGGATATCTTTCCCACTGCCATGAGTTTTTTATTCCCCTTGCAGCAGGTCATATTCGGATTGCTGATTGTCATGTTTTTGGTGTTTGAGCCCCATGGCCTGGCCGAGATCTGGAGACGGATCAAAAATCATTTCCACCTTTGGCCCTTTGAACACTAGGGTATTTTTTTACCATGAAAACCATGAAATAAATATTTTTTTAACCCTGCAACCATATAAGGAGTGATCATGAAAAAAAGTATTGTTTTAACCGTGGCTCTTGGTTTATCGATGTTGTTAGGCCTGGGACTCGCTTTTGCTGGAGAAGAGATAAAAGTTGAGGCAGGCCAGCCCATTACCGGGCGGTTTGCCTTTGCCGGCAAGCACATTAACCAGGGTCTTATGGATTCTCTGGGCTATGCCAATGAACAGGGCGGTGTGGGGGGTAAAAATTTTAAATATATTTATGAGGACACTGGATATGATCTCAAGCGTGCCATTGCCTCCTTTAAAAAAATTATGGCCAAGGAGAATCCTCCCATGATGTATGGCGAATCTACAGGGGTGGGCAAAGCCATGGCCCAGGAAATCAACTCCCGGTATCACGTGCTCTATGGGTCCACCAGTTTTTCAGAAGAATTGAGTGACCGGAGTAAAAATCCCTATATCTTTGTCAGCGGTCCCACCTATTCCCAGCAGTTTGGGGTTCTGTTAAAATATATTGCAGACCAGCCGCAAAAAAACAATAAACCCCATAGGGTTGCCTTTTTCTACAGTGACACGGAATTTGGCCGTGACCCCATCCCCTATGCCAGGAAACTGGCCAAGGAACTGGGTATTGAGGTGGTGGCCGAAGAGGTCACAAAGGTCGGGGCAGTGGACATTACCAGCCAGCTTCTGGATTTGAAACGCAATAAGCCGGATTATTGTATCTTCCAGGGATATGTGGTGCCACCCATCCCGGAAGTCATCAGGGGAGCCAAGGACTTTGGTCTGGATATCACCTTTATGGGAACCTTCTGGGCCATGAGCAAGATGCTCCTGGACAAGCTGGGTCCCGATGCCGAAGGATACATGGGGGTCTCTCCCTATTCCTATTGGTACATGGATGAGGTACCAATGATCCGGGCCATGCATGCCTATTCCAAAAAACATCACCCTGATGTGGACTATCGTCCCAACTCCTATATGCAGGGATGGTTCACGGGCATGGTTTATGTGAAATTATCCAAAATGTGTGATGAAGCAGGGCTTCCCATCACCGGGGAAAATCTTAAAAATATGATTCCCAGGGTTGAGAACTGGGATACCGGTGGTCTCAACGGTGTGGTCAGCTTTACCAATTCAAATGCCACTGCCACGGGAAAGGTTTACAAGGCCCAAAATGGCAAATTTGTTGCTGCTTCCGACTGGATTCGTCTGGACGATTAAATCGGCGAATAAACAAGTTGAGTACAACGGTTGAAAGAAGCAATTGATTAAAAATGACAGCCCTGGACCGGGCAGCTTTGCCCGGCCCCGGGATTACTAAGGTTTGCAAAATCAGTTAATTAGGGGAGGTATGGTGTCGGCAATTCTGGAAGTAAACAACCTGGAGGTGCTTTACAATAATATCATCCTGGTGCTCAAGGGGCTTTCCCTTAAGGTGGAAAAGGGGACCATTGTGGCTTTGCTCGGCTCCAATGGGGCTGGCAAGTCCACCACCCTGAAAGCCATAAGCGGATTTTTGCCCCTGGAGGATGGAGCCATCACCGACGGCAGTATCCTGTATCAAGGAGAGTTGTTGTCAAATCTTGCCCCCCACAAGATTGTGCAAAAGGGTATCTTCCAGGTCATGGAGGGCCGAAGGGTATTTGAAGATCTGACGGTTGAAGAAAACCTGATCTGCGGTGCCTATACCCAGAAAGACCGGGGGAAGATTGCAAGGGGCCTGGACAAGTGTTTCCAATATTTCCCCATCCTAAAGGGAAGGTACAAAAGGCTGGCAGGATATCTGAGCGGCGGAGAACAGCAGATGCTGGTTATCAGCCGGGCCCTGCTGGCAACCCCCACCCTGATGATGCTGGATGAACCCTCAATGGGCCTTGCCCCCATGCTTGTGGAGGAAATTTTTGAGATCATCCGAAAAATAAATGAAAACGAGGGAACCGCCATTCTGCTGGTGGAGCAGAATGCCAGGATGGCCCTGGACATAAGTGCCTATGGGTATATCATGGAAAATGGCAGGATAGTGCTGGACGGGCCAAAGGATCTGTTGCTTGGGGACAGGGATGTCCAGGAATTTTATCTTGGCATGGGCCATGGGGGCGAAGAGGCCAGCTACCGCAAGGTGAAACATTACAAGCGGAGGAAAAGATGGTTGAGCTGACAAACAAAACTTTGCCCCGGGTATTTCTGGACCGGGTAGGGGAATGCGGTGACGAGGTGGCCCTGCGGGAAAAGGATTTCGGGATATGGCAAAGCATCACCTGGAACCAGTATCTTGGCCATGTCAAAGATTTTGCCCTGGGGCTTTCATCTCTGGGGTTTGGCCGGGGGGATCATCTGGCCATTATCAGTGAAAACTGCAAGGAATGGCTCTATGCCGATCTGGCTTGTATCAGCCTCGGGGGGGTCACCCTGGGGGTATATCCCACCAGCCCCTATCCTGAAGTTAAATATGTGGTTCATCATTCAGACTCTGTCATGGTTATCTGCGAGGACCAGGAACAGACAGACAAAATTCTTGAGGTGATTGATGAGTTGCCCTGCCTGAAAAAAATTATTGTCCAGGACATGAAGGGGAGGCGTAATTATCCAAAGGAGATGATTCTTTCCTTCAAAGAGGTGGAGGATCTTGGCCGGCAACTGGCAAAGACAAACCCTTATCTGTTTTTGGAAGAAATTAAAAAAGGTGATCCAGAAGATGTATGTATCATGATCTACACTTCGGGCACCACTGGGCCGCCCAAGGGCGCCATGGTCAACCACAGGAATGTGGAAGCCACTACCCGGGCTGCTGCCCTGGCCATGGAGGTGACCCGTGGGGACAGTGTTGTCTCCTATCTGCCCCTGTGTCACGTGGCAGAACAGATTTTCAGTCTCTACCTGCCCCTGTTCATTGGGAATACTGTTAATTTTGCCGAGAGTATTGCCACCATCCAGAATGATTTAAGGGAGATTGCCCCCACTCTGTTTTTAGGGGTGCCCAGGATCTGGGAGAAGCTCCACAGCTCCATTACCATCAACATCCAGGACTCCGGTCCGATAAAACAATGGGTGTATAAACATTGCATGGCCATTGGTTATAAAAAGGCCCGCCTGGGCCTTGGCAACCAAAAAATCGGGGCTGGGCTAAAATTAGCCGGCTGGTTGGGATACTGGCTGATGTTTAGGGCCCTGCAAAATTATATCGGCCTTCGAAAGTCCCGGCTGAGCCTGTCTGCTGCAGCCAAGGTCAGCCCCGAGGAACTCCTGTTCTTCCACGCTCTGGGGCTCCCGGTCAAGGAAGGATACGGCATGACCGAGTGCACAGGTCTTTCCTTTATTCACATGGAAGATGACATTCGTCTTGGCACCGTGGGAAAACCTATCTCCTGCATTGAATATAAACTGGCTCCCGACGGGGAGCTGATGAAAAAAGGTCCCTCTATTTTTGTGGGCTATTACAAGAACCCTGGGGCCACGGCAAAAACCATCATCAATGGCTGGCTCATGACCGAAGACATTGCCACGGTGGATCAGGACGGCCATGTCTCCATTGTGGACCGGAAAAAGGATATCCTAATCACATCCGGCGGGAAAAACATTGCCCCCTCCCTCATTGAAAACGAACTCAAGGTCAGCCCTTATATCAAGGAGGCCATTGTGCTGGGGGACGGGAAAAAATTTATCTCCGCCCTGATCCAGATTGAGTTTGAAAATGTGGGCAAATGGGCCACCACCCGGCAACTTGCCTATACTACCTTTAAATCCTTGTCAATGATGCCCGAGGTAAAAGCCTTGATACAAGAGGCAGTTGACACAAGCAATGCCAAGTTTGCCCGGGTGGAAAACATCAGGAAATTTATGCTGCTGACCAAGGAACTGGACCATGATGACAATGAGATGACCGCCACCATGAAAGTCAGGCGGGCCACCATTTATAAAAAATTTGCCAGGGAAATTGAGATGATTTATGATGTATAGCACCACGGAACTATTAATAGCTGCCGTCGTGATTCAGGGCCTTTTTCCAGGAATGAACAGGGTTAGATCTTAAAGTATTCATCCAGCATCGGCTGGAGTTTTTTCCGGGATATTCCAAGATTTCCCTGCCTGTAAAAGGAAATTTTTCCTTCCAGGCATGGCTTCTGGGAGTGGATATCCAGCAGGGAAAGGTCCAGGCCTTTTTCCTGTAAAA
>DAOWDR010000127.1 GCA_030638935.1 Desulfobacteraceae bacterium
CGGTTACCCTGCCACGGGCCAACGATCATTCATCTGGGATACATGTTGCCATGCACCTCATGCAACCTACCCGGAAACTTGGGCGGACAGCCCTCAAGCATTTCCCTATTTGGTCTTGCACCGGACGGGGTTTACCAAGCTTTTCCAGTCACCTGGAAAACTGGTGCGCTCTTACCGCACCGTTTCACCCTTACCTTTAAAATTGTTGCCAATCCAAAGGCGGTCTACTCTCTGTTGCACTTTCCTTCACGTTGCCGTGACTCCACGTTATGGAGCGTCCTGTCCTGCGGTGTTCGGACTTTCCTCCGGGTGCCAAAAGACACCCCGCGATCGTTTAGTCCGGTCAGACCGAAATTTTAATCAGTATTTACATGGTAAAGGATTCTACTGCACTGGGGGCATGAAATCAATGAAGCTCCTTTTTGTACTTCAATAAAGAGCTGTGGCGGAATATTCATGAAACACCCCAGGCACACCCCATTGTCAACACCGGTTACTGCCTCACCCTGGTTCATTTTTGATATTTTACGAAATCTATCCATAAGAGAGGGCTCAAGGTGTTTGCCGATGTTTTTCTGCTGCTCCAGGTATTCCTCTAACAACTCTTTATCATCACTGGATTTTTTTTCAATTTCAGCTTGTTGACTAGAGATCTGTTCCGCCAGCAAATCATATTCTTTTTTGCTCTCTTCGGCGATGATCTCTGACTTTTCTTTTTCATCCAGAAATTCAAGCAACTCGGTTTCCAAGGCATCTTTACGTTTTCTATTGTCATCCACCTCACGAAGAAGAACCTGATACTCTTTGTTGGTTTTAACCATTCTCAAGTTTTCATTGCTTTTAATAATCCGATCATCAACAATCTGAATTTCCCGTTCACTATCGCGACATGCAGCTTGGGCTTTGGCAAGGTCTTCTTGATTCTGATCCAGGGCTTTTGCAAATTGTTGAAGCCGTGATGTCAATTTTGTTTTTTCTTTTTCAACTTTTTCAAGAACTGAATGAAGTCTGACAATTTGAGTTTCAGCTTCCTGAAGTTTAACAAGTGTAGCAATATCTGGTTTTGATATATCCTTCATAGTTTATCCTTAAACTGTTTTGAATGGATCCTTTTCTTTTTTAAACCCTTTGACCTTGATATCATATCCAACAGATGGAAGCGCTTGCTGCAATCTTCGTTCAAGCAGATCAACCACAATTATTTCCGATGCAAAATGACCCACATCTATCAAACCTTTGTGGCCCATTTCAATCTGTCTTGCTTCATGGTATTTAACGTCACCGGTTATATAAACCTCTGCGGAAGATCCCAAAAAAAGCTCAACCAAAGAACCTCCGGAGCCCGTACAAAGAGCAATTTTTTTTACCTGAAGATTCAGATCACCTGTAATACGAAGTTGCTCAAGTCCCAGGCGTTCCTTAACCTGCAAGATCAGTTCACTGAACGATAGTACGGAGTTCAGTTGTCCTATTCTGCCTATCCCCTGGATTCCGTCAATGGATCTCCCTGGATGCTCGTCCCGGTGAAGGGGTTCATTGCAGTTAATACCAATAATTTTGGCAAAATAATCGTTAAGTCCGTCAATGGCCTTGTCCAAATTGGTATGTGCCGAAAGGATACTTATTTTTTCCCTGGCTGCCAGGGCAATAGCCGATCCTGGCATTTTTCCAAAATCGATGGATTTTTCCGGGCTGATCATCAGCGGATGGTGGGTAAGAACAAGATCTGCTCCCCAGGCCTTGGCCTCCTCCATAACCTCCATTGTCACATCCAGACTCACCATAATTTTTTTAATGGTCCAATCCGGATTTCCTGCCTGAAGCCCTGAATTGTCCCAGTTTTCTGCAAGTTCAAAGGGTGCAAAGGTATTGATGATGTTTATTAATTTTTTAACGGTTAATGGCATAGCGCCTCTCTATAAACAAAAAAAGCGTGGTATAATACCACGCTTTTTATTCTTATATCGGCTTGACATCCAACAGGCACATTCATATATGACCTGACCATCCTTTTTTCATTTTTATCTTAATGGGTACTGCTTAAATTTGTTTAATGGTGGGCCCACCTGGAATCGAACCAGGGACCGACCGGTTATGAGCCGGTGGCTCTGCCAAACTGAGCTATAGGCCCGTTGCCATGTAAACAAACTTGGTTTATATATAGTAATCACAAGATCATGTCAAGATTTAATTTTCTATAAAGGTCTTGAGCTTTTTGCTTCTTGTGGGATGCCTAAGCTTCCTTAATGCCTTGGCCTCAATCTGCCGAATCCTTTCCCTTGTAACCGTAAAATCCTTTCCTACCTCTTCCAGGGTATGATCTGATTTTTCTCCAATACCAAACCTCATCCTCAACACTTTCTCTTCTCGCGGGGTAAGGGTTGCAAGGATTTTTCTAGTCTGTTCAGCCAGACTAAAATCAATGGCTGCTTCAGAAGGAATGGAAAACTTCTTATCTTCGATAAAATCACCTAAATGACTGTCTTCCTCTTCTCCAATCGGAGTTTCCAAAGAAATAGGCTCCTTGGCAATTTTAAGCACTCTTCTGACCTTATCAATTGGAATTTCCATTTTTTCAGCAATTTCTTCAGGGGATGGTTCCTTTCCCATCTCCTGGACAAGGTAGCGGGATGTTCTGATAAGCTTATTGATGGTTTCTATCATATGAACAGGAATACGAATGGTCCTGGCCTGGTCTGCAATGGCCCGGGTAATGGCCTGTCGTATCCACCAGGTGGCATAGGTTGAAAATTTATATCCCCTTCTGTATTCAAACTTGTCCACAGCTTTCATCA
>DAOWDR010000358.1 GCA_030638935.1 Desulfobacteraceae bacterium
GTTTCAGGGCTCTCGGCCTCAGACTTTGCACCCCCCCTTACCGTCTCGGCTGAGGATGCCTCTCCTCCTCCACAGAGTCCATAGTCCCACGAGCCATGCTCACCCTGCGCACCTTCGGGCTCGCCTAGTTGCCTGTGGCACACACCACATCGAAAGTGAAAGCCTGTATCACAGAAAAAGGCCAGGGCCTGATTTTGTCCCTGGTTATACAGGGAAATCAGGGTTTTGATATGGGTTTGGTATTGGGGAACCGGAGCAAAGGAATAGACCACGGCTGGCAATTTTCCCTTGGGGTCCTGGCCTATAATCCTGGTGGGGCATTGGTCCTGGCCGGCCTGTGCATTTAAGAACAAATGATAAATCCATTGGCTGAGAAGGCGAGCCGGGGTCAGCCTCCCGAATCCTGCCAAAAACCTGCCGGTGGTATACAAATCTGTTATGCTGCCCGTGATCTGAAAATTACCCACCAGGGTATCCACCCTTAAGCAAGGCAGCGGCTCCCCTGGATCATGGGTGTCGGCAAGGGCCAACAGAGGATCTGCAATGGCCTTGACCCGGTCCCATTCAGACCTGCCTTTTTGGCCGAAGGGCAGCAATCCTGCGGCCCGGACCAAAGGATAGAGATCTGTTTTTGGTCTCTTGCCCATATAATAACTGCCCAGACCGTACCGGGACAGCCCGGAAAGCTGGAAATTTTCCCTGTCAGGGGCCAATTCTTCAATCATAGGAAAAGAAAGGTTAAGCCCCCGGGTGACAAAAAACTCCACCGGATTTCTAAAAAACCGGATCAACTCGTCCAGGGTCACGGACCTTACTTCCTGATCCATGGCTTTAACCGAAGCAGTATCCTTTGCCGGGTCAAGGCAGAACCCCCTGGGCAAAAAGTCTGCACCATCCAGACCAACATCCTCTTTTTCCATGGCGGCCTGGGAAATGGCAATTTTACACTGGTTCTGGGAAAAGGAGAAAAATGTCTGGGCATGATTAAAATCGGGCTGGCTAAAATAAACCGGGCTGAAGGGATGGAGGGGATGATGAAAACAAAAGTCAAATTTTTCAGGAAAGTCAAAGCTGTCTTTGATCACATCTTTGAATTCCTCCACCACGCCGGAACAGGGAATGGGGGAGTTGTCCTTTATGCTCATGCCCGTATAGGTGATGATCAATCGGTCCCTGGCAGACAAAAGGGATTCCAGGAACAGATACCGATCCTCATCCCGCTCCTGCTTGTCCCCTGGTTTGGGATATTTTTTAATCAAATCAAACCCGACGGCCACAGGTTTCCTGGGGAAACTTGGCTCGTCCATGCCCATTAGCGCCACCACCTTAAAGGGGATACTTCGCATGGGCATGAGATTGCAAAAGGTGAGGTTCCCGGCCAGAAAACTGCCCTGGGAAATACTTTTGTCCAGTTTGGTTTCAATGATATCCCGGGCCACGGAAAAATCTATTTTCCTGCCATACCCTGCCATTTCCCCGTCCCGGACAAAGGTATCAATGGTTTGAAGCAAAAATACTATGTCCGCCTCATTGGCATAACTTTTTTCCATCATGGACAAAACCAGATTTTTAAAACTTTCCCCCCATTCCCCTATTGTTTTTTGGGCGGAAAGGTCCGCAAGCCGCTCAAACAGGGTGTAACCGAAATGGGATAGTTTCCCCAGAATCCTGGCCTCCAGCCCCTCAAAGGCATCACAGGGAAGCACCCCTTCCACCAGATCCCCGGCCCCTTCAGCCAGTCCATACCCCATGAACAACCGCTTGAATCCGAACATCCAGGTATTTTCATCAAAACCTGCATGGGTCAGCTCTTTTCTGTGGGCCCCGTCCCTGCCCCATAAAATGCCCGCCTCCCTTATAGCTGCTTCAATGGGCACAAGATCCTCGGCCAAAACATCAAATTTTGCGGCAATGGCCGGGCTGAGCAAAAGATCAAGCACCCGGGTCTGCTCAAGCCGGGAGTCCTTGAGCACCAGAATTTTTAAAAATGCTTCCAGGGTCTGTGATTCGGATTTTTTTCTCCGGTCTGAAATGGAAAAGGGAAGGGAATGTTCAGAAGAAAACACCGCTTCAAGATAGGGGGCATAGGTCTCAATATCCGGCATCATCACAATGACCTCATGGGGGCAAAGACTCGGGTCTTTTTCAAAGGCATCCAGAAGCAGATCCTTGAGCACCTGGGCCTCCCGCATGGGGGAATGGCATGCATGGATGCAGACGGAGTTATCCCCGGGGTCCACGGCCAGGGGCAGGTTGTCACTGCCGGCCTTTCTAAAGACCAGGTTCATTATGTCGGACTGAAGAATGGACAGCATGCTGGAGGAACTATCCAGGGGATCTTCAAACAGATCTCCCAGGGGCTCGTGGTAATCAAAGGCTTCAAGGCTGCCGTGGAAATCCATGCCCGACCTGCCCAGTGATGCTAAAAGCGGATTGCCAATCTCATAATAGGCTGGATCCGGTTCCAGGTGGGCTGTTTGATCAGGTTTTATTTGTTCCGGTTTTATTTGTTCCAGGCCAGCTTGATCCAGACCGATTTTCTCCATCTGCCGCCGGGATTTGATATCAAAGAAAAACTGGTTGGACGGGGTGAGCAAAAACAGATAAATATCCATGGTAGGGGCCAGGGCCCCAAAAAGTTCCAAAAAATGCGGGGGCATGGCAGAAACCCCGAACAAAGATATCCGCCGGGGAAAACCAGAGGTTTTATCTGATGCCTTGTCAGAAACCAGGTCAGCGCCTTGACGGCCCTGGGTTGCCTGTTTTAAAAAATCACCCAGGCGGGCTGCCGCATGGGTATTGGGCCATGATCCTGCAATCTGCTTCCAGAGCATTGACTGCCAGGCCATGACAGGATCTGAAAAATGGGTATTTTCATCTGTCTTCTCCCAGTCCAGGAGCATCTGGGGACGGTAAATCTGATAATCATCAAAGACCCGGGCAATCTTCATGGACAATTGATAGAGCCTGCGTCCGGACCCGTCTCCTGTAATATAATTTTCAAGGCTTGCAAAGCTGTGGGCGTCCCTGTTTTCAAGGATGGTCTCCATTATGGACCACATCAGTACATCCTCATTGGGCAGGGGATCCTGTCCGGGGTCAGGGCCTGAAAATAAAAGCTCGATCATCTGCCGGGGGAATAAAAAAGATAGATTGGCGCAGATCCCGAATTTTTGGGCCACCTGGGTTGCAATCCATTGTTTCATCCCCCTGGACTGGATTCCTATCCATTCCGGGGCCATGGGGTCCTCGGGAACCTGTGCCAGAACGGCAGCCAATCCATCCATGAGACCTTCCATTTTATTGCTTTTGATCATGTAGAGCAAGATTGCCACCCGTCAAAGATTAAAATTTGTTCACAATACCAGACCAGCCAGGACCAATCAAACCCAAATAATTTATCCTTGGTTTTTTTTACTCCTTGGCTTTTTTTACCAATATGGTATTTTGTAAAAAAATCTTAACCTATACTTTTCCGACAAAGGCATCCTTCATGAAGATACAAAAACTAAAAAAATTACTCTTGTTCCTGGTTATGACCATTCCCTGGTTTTACAACACAGCATGGGCCAGGATCGACCTTACTACCCTGTCCGTACAAGACTCGGTCCAAACCACAATTTACAATAGTGCGGATCTGACCCTGGTCCGGGACAGCCGGACCCTTAACTTTGCCAAGGGCATGAACCAGATCCAGTTCTCCTGGGCCAATACCCGCATCGACCCCACCTCCCTGTCCCTGTCCATAAAAACACCCCAAAACATTGCAACAATCGTGGAAATGACCTATCCCCCCCATACCAAGGACCTGGGTGTCTGGCATATCCGGGCCAAGGAACCCTGCCAGGCAAAGATCGATATCACCTATTTTACCGCAGGCCTAACCTGGCAGTCCTTTTACATGACCCAATTGTCCAGGGACGGCTCCCGCATGGATCTGAAGGGATATGTCCGGGTTGAGAACCATTCCGGCGAGGACTACCCCAATGCCCAGACACGGCTTGTGGTGGGAAAAATCAACCTTTTGGATGAGATTGCCCGGTTAGCAGCAAGATCCCATCCCTATGGCAAACCCCAGCTTTTCCCCCCTGCCCCGGAACTTGCCCCGATCTGGGCAAAGGGAGTCCGGGCCCTGGACGCCCCTTTCATGGAAAATGCTGTTGGCAGTGGGCCAAAAAAAATCATTAAACAGGGCATGTCCGAATATTTTCTTTACACCATAGAGGGTACAGAAACCATTGAGGATGGCTGGGCCAGGCGCCTGCTCTCTTTTGAGGCCCGGGATATCGGGGTTGAAAATAAATACACCTACGAGTTTGAGCGCTTCGGCAATAAAGTGGTCAAACTGCTGACCTTTAAAAATGACAAAAAAAAA
>DAOWDR010000636.1 GCA_030638935.1 Desulfobacteraceae bacterium
ACCTTCTGGGCACTGCCATTGCCCGGCCCATAATTGCCAAAAAACAGATCGAAATAGCCAGGAAAGTAGGGGCCCAGTTTGTTTCCCACGGGGCCACGGGAAAAGGAAATGATCAGGTAAGGTTTGAGCTGTCCTATTATGCCCTGAACCCCCAGATCAAGGTAATTGCCCCCTGGAAAAACAAGGATTTCCTCAACGCTTTCAAAGGCCGAACCGATCTTCTGGCCTATGCGGAGAAACACGGGATCCCCACCAAGCAGACCGCTTCAAAACCCTATAGCGAAGATGACAACCTGCTCCATATTTCCCATGAAGCCGGTATTCTTGAAGATCCGGGCCACATTTGCGATGAAAGCATTTATTCCCACACAACTTCTCCGGAAGAGGCGCCTGACAAAGCCACCCGCATCATTATTGAATTCAAGGACGGCATTCCTGTAAAGGTCACCAACCTGGAAGACAATACCATAAAAACAGACGCCCTGGAATTGTTCGAATATTTGAACCAGCTGGGACGGGAAAACGGGATTGGCCGTTTGGATATGGTGGAAAACCGGTTCGTGGGTATTAAGTCCCGGGGAGTTTATGAAACACCGGGTGGCACCATCCTCCATGAAGCCCATATGGATATTGAAGGGATTGCCATGGACAGGGAAGTCATGCGGATTCGCGACATGCTGGCAGCCAAGTATGCTGAACTTGTCTACAACGGATTCTGGTTCAGCCCGGAAATGGAATTTCTCATGGCTGCCATGGACAAGAGCCAGGAAGTCATTGACGGCGAAGTCACTTTAAAGCTTTACAAGGGCGTGGCCTACCCCATTGCCAGGACAAGTCCCTCTTCATTGTACGACCAGGATCTTTCCTCAATGGATATTGAAGGCGGCTACAACCAGGAAGATGCAGAAGGGTTCATCCGGATCAATGCCATCCGGCTCATGGCCCACAAAAATATTATCGACAAAAAATAAAAGATCACTTGATTTTCACCATGAAGTGCAAGAAAAATGATTTTTCCGTGCACTTCATGGCTGATCCATGGCTGGTTAATAGCCGGTTAATTGCCAGCAATGGGTTCAACAAATTGGGCTTCTGAATCCCAGGGAAACAGAATCCAGGTATCCTGGCTGACCTCGGTCACATGGGCATCCACCAGGGGTTTGCCCGCAGGTTTTGCATAGACCGTTGCAAAATAGGCTTTGGGAAGCATGTTCCTGACCACCTTTGCCGTGGAACCGGTATCCACCAGATCATCAATAATGAGTAGGCCTTCTCCCTCCCCTTCTATCCCTTTGAGGATTGTTGGCACTCCCTGGTCCTGCCAGTCATAACTGGTGATACAAACTGTATCAATGAGATGGATACCAAGCTCCCTTGCAATGATGGCAGCAGGCACAAGCCCCCCACGGGTTATGGCAACAATTCCCTTCCACGGGGTTTCCCGGTCATGGAGCCGCCATGACAATGCCTTAGCATCCCTGTGAAGCTGGTCCCAGGAAATTGGGTAGCTTCGTTTATACCTATTCTGCTTTTTATCCATAATGCCTTATCTCCCCTATGTTCATATGATTTAAATCGATTTGAATAATTTAAAGTGGTTAATGAATTTTATTTTGACTTTTTATCTGCCTGTTTTATTTTATCTGTCTATTTTATTTTATATACTTGCAAAAGAAAAGAGAGGAAGAAAAAATATTATGAACCAATTGAATAAAACCTGTCCCCACTGCTGTGGAAAGCTTTATATCAAGCACACCTGAACAAAGGTAACCCTCTGCTGCAGGTCCTGCGGCCAAAAATACCCGGAAGACAAATACAAGGATCTCATGGACGAATATCTTGAGGAGCAGCTTGCCAATGTACCTGTGGACAGATTATAGCCTGTATTTTGCAGCATTGGTTTTTTGAAATCTGTTATGGTTGCTTTTTTATAATCTGTATCTGTTATTTGCCTTTTTTCCCTGTTAACCTTATCTAAAAATCGGATTTCAAAAAAGTACCATAGCAAAATGGGAGGAACAATTGAACTACCAACGCCTACTGACAGACAGAACCAAACTCATGGAGGCTAATGCCATCCGGGAGATTTTAAAAGTGGTTTCCAATCCCGGCATCATTTCCCT
>DAOWDR010000727.1 GCA_030638935.1 Desulfobacteraceae bacterium
ATCAATATACTGCCTATAATCAAATGCAGTTTCTGTGTCAAGAAAGGATTGGTAAAAAACAATAAGACCGGAAGATGTGGGACTTCCGGTCTTATTGTTTTTTATTAGGAGAAAAAAATGTTTATGGTTTTAAAAAGTTGCTACCAGTTCTTTATGATTTTCAATGAGACTGCCCACCACATCCGGATCAGCAAGGGTGGAAATATCCCCGAGTTGAGCAAATTCGTCCGTGGCGATCTTCCTTAAAATCCGGCGCATGATCTTGCCGGCCCTTGTTTTGTGCAATGCCGGTGCAAAGTGGATGACATCCGGAGTGGCAATGGGCCCTATTTCCTTTCTTACATGGGCTTTCAATGCACCGAGAAGTTCATCCGAGGGCTGGGCACTGACCATGAGGGTGACAAAGGCATAAATGCCCTGGCCCTTGATGGCATGGGGGAACCCTATGACTGCTGCTTCAGCCACTTCCTTGTGGCTGACCAGGGCTGACTCCACTTCTGCCGTTCCCATGCGGTGGCCAGAAACATTGATGACATCATCCACCCTGCCTGTGATCCAGTAGTAGCCGTCTTCATCCCTGCGGCAGCCGTCCCCGGCAAAATAATAGCCGTCAAACATCTGGAAATAAACTTTTTCAAACCGGTCATGGTTGTTATATACCGTCCGCATCTGACCAGGCCAGGGTTCTTTAAGGGCCAGAATACCGTCGCAGGCCCCTTCCAGAACTTTACCCTGTTCGTCAAGCAATACCGGGCATACGGAAAAAAAAGGCAGGGTGGCACTTCCCGGCTTCTGGTCAATGGCATAGGGCAGGGCAGATATCATGATACCGCCGGTCTCTGTCTGCCACCAGGTGTCCACGATAGGGCATTTCTCTTTGCCCACATGTTTATGGTACCACTTCCAGGCTTCGGGATTGATGGGCTCGCCCACAGACCCCAAAAGCCTTAAAGAAGAAAGGTCATATTTTTCCACCCACTCCTCACCCTGGGCCATGAGGGCCCGTATGGCCGTGGGAGCCGTGTAAAACTGATTGACCTTCCATTTATCCACCGTGGCCCAGAAGCGTCCGGGATCAGGATAGGTTGGCACCCCTTCAAACATGAGACTTGTGGCACCCTGGGACAAAGGTCCGTAAACAATATAGGAGTGACCCGTGACCCAGCCGATGTCCGCCGTGCACCAATAAACGTCATTATCATGGTAGTCAAAAATATATTTAAATGTCATACCGGTATAGACCATGTAACCGCCCACATTATGCTGAACCCCCTTGGGTTTACCCGTGGACCCGGAAGTATAGAGGATAAAAAGCGGATCTTCTGCATCCATCCATTCCACAGGGCAGTCCGGGGATTCTTTGGCTGCTGCTTCATGCCACCATACATCCCTTCCCGGGTACATCTCGATTTGAGAGCCGGTCCGCTTGACCACAAAGCAGCAATCCACGCTGTGGCCCCGTTCTTCACAAAGGGCCAGGGCCGTATCAACAGCTCCTTTTAAGGGAACAGCCTTGGCCCCACGCATGACCCCGTCCGCCGTGACCACCACCTTGCAAAGGCTGTCTAAAATCCGGTCGGCCAGGGCTTCTGCCGAGAACCCGCCAAATACTATACTGTGAATGGCCCCGATTCTGGCACAGGCAAGCATGGTAACTGCCAGTTCCGGGATCATGGGCATGTAAATGGCCACCCGATCGCCCTTGCCCACCCCCTGGGCTTTCAGGGCATTGGCAAACCTACAGACTTTTTCATGGAGCAGATTATAGGAGATTTCAAGATCTTCCCCAACATTATTTCCTTCCCAGATAAAGGCGGTCTGATCGCCCCTGGTTTCAAGATGCCGGTCCAGACAATTATAGGCAATATTGGTTTTGCCGTTTTTAAACCATTGGATAAAGACCGGCCCCTTGGAAATGGAAAAATTATAATCCCTTACCTTGTCCCACTTTTTTTCCCAATAAAACTGCTCTGCCATATCACCCCAGAAGGTTTCAGGATCTTCAATGGATTGTTTGTACAATGTCTTATACTCATCCATACTTTTTACCCAGGCATTTTTGCGGTGTTCATCTGCTGCGTGAAATTTGAATTCGCTCATCATCTCTCCTTTTCAATTTTAGAAATTTGCACAAGGTGTAGGGCTATCCATATATGGGTCAAGCTTTAGTACACATCAATTTTCCTCGGTCACAGGGGCACCGATAAAGGGTTCTTTTTCAACCTGGGCTTCAGGCGCCTTTGTCATTAACGCCAGTATGGCGCCGACCAAAAGGAGACCCGCAGCCATGATATAGGCGATTTGCGGGCTGTTGGTCTGGGCCACTATCATCTGGGAAGCCCTGGGGAAAATAAATCCACCAACCCCCCAGGCAGAAAAAACAAGCCCGTAATTAACCCCGAAATTCTTCAAACCGAAAAAATCCTTGGTAGCAGAAGGGAAGAGGGACAAATTGGTACCATAATTAAATCCTATCAGGGTGGCTGCCAAGACCAGGAGAATGATCTGGGTCGGTGTGATAAACAGGAGGGAAAAAATTACAACTGCCTGGAAAATCAGCATGATAAACAGGGTGTTGGCCCGGCCGATGCGATCGGAAAGTATACCGGCTACCACACGGCCCAAGGCATTGCCCACTGCCATGAGCGCCACAACAACCCAGGCCATGGAACCCATACCCTCTTTGGCCATGCCGGCAACGCCTCCAATGATCATAAGGCCTGCACCCGAAGCCACACAAAAAATTATCCAGAGCTTATAAAATGTATTGGTTTTCATCATTTCGCCAGGAGTGTAATCGACTTCTGCAGCAGCCAAGGTGTTGGTGACCTTGGGAGCATCCGGGTGGACATAGCCTTCCGGCGGGTTAACCAGAAACTGGGCCAGGGCCGAGACAATTACCAGAAAGGCTCCACC
>DAOWDR010000404.1 GCA_030638935.1 Desulfobacteraceae bacterium
ATTATATTACAAAGCCATTTGACCATGAAATTATATTGAACCGTGTGGAAAAAGTCCTGTTAAAACGAAACCTTGTAAAAGAGGTCAGCTTTCACAGATCTGAGGTCGCTTCAGGGGCCGAAAAAACCCAAATCATAAGTAAATCAAAAAATATGGCCATTGTTTTTGACCTGGTTGAGAAAGTGGCAAAAACATCCAGTAATGTACTGATCACAGGCGAGAGCGGAACCGGAAAGGAATTGATTGCAAGGGCAGTGCACAACGATAGTCTGCGATGTGAAAACCCCTTTGTTGCAATTAATTGTGCGGCCATACCGGCAGAACTCATGGAAGCCGAGTTATTCGGCCATGAAAAAGGCTCCTTTACCGGCGCCCATAAACAGAGCATGGGTAAATTTGAATTTGCCCACCAGGGCACCATTTTCCTGGATGAAATATCCTGTCTGAAATCCGAATTCCAGGCAAAGCTGCTAAGATTTATCCAGGAACGGGAATTTACAAGGGTGGGCAGCCATCGTACCATTAAGGTGGACGTTAGAATTGTTGTGGCCACAAACACCAGTTTGGATGAGATGGTCAAGGAGGGCAGGTTCAGGGATGACCTCTATTTCAGGCTCAATGTGGTGCCGATATTGCTGCCGCCCCTCCGGAACCGCAAAGGGGATGTTCCTATACTGGCAGATTTTTTTCTGGATAGGTTCAACCGCCAGATGAATAAACGCATAAAAGGCTTTACCCCTGATGCCATTGCCGTGCTGGAGGCCTATCCCTGGCCTGGAAATATCCGTGAGCTGGAAAATCTCATCGAACGGATGGTGGTGCTGGGGACAGAAAACCGGTTTATTGATGAAAATGATTTTCCCTTTGACCTATTGTTTCATGGGGAGTCGGAAAAAGGGGCCCACAAAGGTGCCGGGGAAAACAAGGGATTAATCCAGGCCCGCCAATCCTTTGAACGGCTCTACATTCTGAGGGCCCTTCAGAATTGCCGGTGGAACCAGACCATGACGGCAACTCTTCTTGGCATCCATAGAAATACCCTTATCCAGAAAATGAAAGCCTTGGATCTTGCCCGGGACCAGAAGGATGTCTAATCTTGTATCCCCGGCAGGCTAACTGAAAAACAACTGCCCTCACCCTTTTGGCTTTTTGCTTCAATCTGTCCCCCGTGTTCCGAGATCACCTTGTGGGTGATGGCAAGTCCCAATCCGGTTCCCTTGGCCTTGGTGGTAAAAAAAGGTGTGAAAATGTTTTGGGCCAGCTCGGGTGAAAACCCATGGCCTGTATCCCAAAAATTTAAAACTAATAATTTCTCTTTGCAGGAGACTTTGACGGTGATTGTTCCGCCGTTTGGCATTGCCTGGGCACCATTCTGCATGAGATTTATAAAAACTTTTTCAAGCTGATCCGAATCTACCATGACCCTGGGCAGTTCATTGGGGATATCCCATTGGCAGTCAATGCCCCTATTTCTAAAATCTGTTTCCAGCAATTCAATGCTTTGTCTCAGTAAAACCTTGATATCAGTCCTTTTGAAATTGT
Source organism: Desulfobacteraceae bacterium (assembly GCA_030638935.1). Lineage (GTDB taxonomy): Bacteria > Desulfobacterota > Desulfobacteria > Desulfobacterales > Desulfobacteraceae > NBML01. The sequence goes on from DAOWDR010000404.1 coordinate 1,543, forward strand.
ATTTTGGTGGCCTTGACAACTCTAGTAGTTCTTCAATGAGGGTGTTGAGCCGGGTGATTTCTCTGGGAACGGTTCTTTGAAATTTTTCCATGAAACCGGGCTTATCAATTTTTTTTGGCAGCAGTGCCACATAGGTTTTGATGGCAGAAAGGGGATTCCGAATTTCATGGGCCATGCCGGCAGCCAGGGTGCCTAAATCTGCAAGCCGTTGGCCCTGGCGGATTTTTGCCTCAAGTTTTTTTAGTACTGTAATATCGTTGAGGTTGAATATGATCTGACTGGGTTTCTTTTGGTACGATTCAAGAATGCCTGCGCCTGTCAAAAGCACCTGGGTCTCGTTTCCCTTCTGAAGATGGATTTCCCTTTGGTTTCTGCCGGAAGGATTTTCAAGGGATTGTCTTATATAGTCTGCAAAGGGTATTTCTTTACTAAAAAGTTCCAAAACAGGGAGGCCTTTTACGATATGACCCCGGGGGATGCCCAAAATGGTATAGGCAGCAGGGTTTATCGCCGTAATAATGCCATCCACATCAACGGCTAAAAGACCGTCACTCATTGTGGCTACTATTTTTTCTGCATATTGCTGCAATTGTTTGATTTCTTTGAGCTGGCTTTCCAATTGCTGTTTTTGGGCAAGGATTTCCTGGATCATAAAGGAAAAATTGGATGCCAGAATCTCCACTTCATCCCGGGTGTGAATGGAAATATTTTGTTTTAAATTGCCCTGGGCAGCTTCAATGGTTGCTTTAACCAATGTTTCCAAGGGCCTTGTTACCCTCTGGGCAACCCAGTTGGAGATCAAAATTCCAATGGCAAGGGCCACAGACCCCAGAATAATAATACTCCAAAGGGTCTGGCGGATCTGTTGGTACATAAGTTCAAGGGATAAACAGACCCGGATGGTTCCCCATTGGTCCCGGGAATTGGGAAGGTAAACAGGCACAGCCACGTCCATCACCTGGCCGGATTCAGATGGATGGGCTGTCACAAAGGGCTCTTTTGCCTCAACAGCCTTCAGGCTGATTTCGTCTGTCAAAAGCTTGCTCTGGAGATCGGGTCTCTTGCTGTAACCGGCAACTTTTCCTTCCTTGTCATGGATAATTACATAAACAATTTCAGGATTGTTGACTGCCTGGTTCACCAGTTTTTCCAGGGCAACATAGTTATAGGTCAAAAGGTAATCAAGGGATACGGAAGCAAGATTTTTTGCAATGGCCAGTCCCTGTTTTTCAATCCGGCTCTGGATGGTTCGGGTTTGAAGTATTCCCAGGACCAGGGCAAGGGTGGTCAGCAAAAGCAGAAGCATAAGTGAGGTGATAAGGATAAATCGATAGCGCAGGGAGACAAATCCGGCTTTTTTTAAGCTCTTTTCATTGTGGGACACATTATGTTTTTTCTCCTGGCTCAAGCTTTTCCTTTATTTGGTTGTTTTTTATGGTTTGTCCAGCCAGATTCGGTTCAGGGGCATTGTATGGGCTCCCAGTGCACTTACGTTAACGGATTTGACATAGGACTGATACACCCGATTCACGCTCATATAAAAAAGCGGGATAAGGGGAGCCGACGCCATTATGTCGGCTTCAATTTTCTGGTACATTTTTGCCCGCTCAACCGGGTCTACTATCCCCCTTGCAGCCAACAGCATTCGGTCTACACCCTCATCTTTAAACTTCATGAAGTTGGTAGGCGATTCAGAGGCAAAAAGAGAATGTAAGAAACTGTCAGCATCAGGCATGTCTGCAGACCAGGCATACCGGTAAATCTGGACATCGTCTGATCGTAAATAGGCTTCAAACCTATCCCAGTCAGTAATATATCTTACCCTTACCTTTATACCTATTCCTGACCAGAATTCATTGATCATCGCCATCTCCTGTTCTACCCTGGGGGTTTTAAAGGCAGATACAATTTCCAGTTCAGGCAGATCCTCAACCTTTTTGGCAAAGGCCTGTCTCAAATGCTGTTGTGCAAGGTCAGGGTTGTTGTCCTCCATCCGGTTCAGAGGATTATACCCCGGCATACCAGGCGGTAAAATGGTTTTTGCAATTTCAAATTGGCCCTTATAAACCTGGTTTACAAATTTTATTCGGTCAATGGCAATGGAAAGAGCTTTTCGAAGGTCAGGATTTACAAGATTGGGATGTTTCAGGTTCATGCCGTAGAAAAAAAGGCTCAAGGAGGGCCTGTGAAACCATTGGAGCCCTTTGGTTCCTCTAAGTTTTTCTTTGACATCCCCGTAGACGGCCATTTCTTCAAGATGATTATTTTGAAAATCAGCTAACACCACAGGGTCTTGTCCTCCCGGGTATATTTTATAATGGATCTCATCAAGGAAAGCAGGCCCTGCGTAATAGTCCGTGAACCGCTTAAGGCGGATCAATTTCTCTCCATCCCATGACACGAACTTGAAGGGGCCACTTCCCACTGGATGTTTCCCAAAGCTATTCCCCAACCGAATCACTTCTTTTTTGGGAACAATGGCAGCCTGATACATGCCCAGGGCTGTCAGAAAAGGGACATGTGATTCATGGAGGCGGACCATGAAAATTTTATTGTTTTCTATCTCTAACCCTGGAACATTTTCCAGAAGTTTTTCCCTGTATTCCTTTGCCCCGACAATTTTAAGCAGATGGGGAAGCACAGCAGGGGCAGGGTCCGCCCGCAAAAGCCTTTTGATTGAAAAAACAACATCTTCCGAGGTAACAGTATCCAGATTATGAAATCGGGCGTTTTCTTTTAGAGTAAAACGGTATTCCTTTCCGTTTTCCCTTACCTGCCATGTTTCAGCCAGGGCCGGTAAAATCGATAGATATGGGTCAAACCGAACTAATCCATCAAAAAGCTGATGGATAATTGCCTCTCCATAGTTGTCTTGAACATAGGCAGGATCAAGAGTGGCAGGGCTGCTCCGTAAAGGTGTCCGATAAATGCCGCCGCTGATGGATATTGATTCAGGTGCAGCAGGTTGTGTCATTTTTTTTTCTTCCTGGTTTGTACAACCTGGCAGGAAGATTAGGCTAAAGGAAAAAAAACTAGTAAAAAATAGATAAAATAGCCCTGACAGATTCATTTTTCCTCCTTGAATTACATTTTTTTAAAGAGGAAAAAATTTACCATATGAAATATTTATATGCAAGAAAGCAAATGTTAAAAGGCTATAAACCGTGGCCTATTTGCAGAAAAATGAAAAAAGCACGATAGAGAAGATACCGTGCTTTTTTAAAACTTGATTTGATGGACAGATCCATATTTTAAAAATATTTTAGCAGGGACCGCCACCGCCAGAGGCTAATACGGGCATTGCATATCCGGCAACCAAAACACCAATTACAAATACTGATACCAATAATTTTTTCATGGTTTTTCTCCTTATAATGATTGATTAAACATACGATGCAACTATTTCCTTAATGATCATTGATACAGCAAGGCAGAGACCAGTTTGTTTTTTATTTACATCTTTTTTTATAACTACTTGAATTTCAAATATTTTTTAAAATATTTGATAGAATGTTTAAAAATTACTCCCTGTGAAATGCACATTCCCATGTGCAGCAATAATCGCAAAGGGTGAAGGCGGGATTTTCTTTTCTTCTTTTTGTTATCTTTAGTAGGATAGGTCCGTGTTTTACAGGATCTGCACAGATTTATGTGCAGACTGTTTCTATTTATATGCACATATTGATTTTGCTAAAATTTCAGGATGTTATGTTATTTTTGTCCTCAATA
>DAOWDR010000134.1 GCA_030638935.1 Desulfobacteraceae bacterium
AAGGCAAAGGTCCTCCCCAGTTGCCTCCAGAACCCCTTGAAAGGTTTTAAACCGTTCCATCAAAAGTTTGGCGCTGGGTTTGCAATCTTTTCTCGGCGTATTGAGAGAGAGAAGCAGTTCAATCACTTCATAGTCATGGAACCCGGAAAGGCCGCTGGATAAAAATTTCTCCCGCAGCCGTTTCCTATGCCCTTCTCCCCTATTCTCCCTTGTCTCCCTGGTCATCATTCTCTTCTATTTCATCGGATAGGTCTATATTTTCATTCTCTTCCCCGCCTTCTTCTCCCTCTTCCTCAACTTCTTCACCTTCCGGGAGCCGGGCTATACCGATCAAGGCTTCCTTGGGTGCCAGATTGATCAATTTAACGCCCTGGGTATTTCTGGAAATTACATTAATCCCGTCAATGGATGTTCGAATGAGTTTTCCCTTGTCAGTAACCATCATGAGTTCATCATTGTCACCCACCAAAGCCAGGGAGACCATTTGTCCATTTCTCTTGGAGGTCTTGATGGAAAACACCCCTTTTCCGCCCCGGGTCTGGGTTCTGTATTCTTCAACCAAAGACCTTTTGCCATATCCATTTTCAGTCACAGTCAACAGGGTTTCCTGGTCTTCCAACACCTCCATGCCCACCACACGGGTTCCCTCATCAATGCGCATACCCCGGACCCCCATGGAGCCCCTTGCCGTAGCCCTGACATCGGCTTCGTTAAAACGGATCACCTTACCGCCTTCAGACCCCAGAAAAATATTCATGGAGCCATTGGTAATCCGGGCGGCTATGAGTTCATCCCCTTCAGCCAGCTTAACGCCGATGAGACCGCCTGACCTAGGCCTGGAATAGGCCATTAAATCGGTTTTCTTGACCCGGCCCTTTTTGGTGGCCATGACCACATACTTGTCTGCCACAAACTCGTCCACGGTCAGGACCGTTGCCAGTTTTTCCCCCTCATCAAAATTCAAGAGGTTGACAATGGCTTTTCCAAGGCTTGAGCGACCTGCCATGGGCAATTCATAAACCTTGGACTGGTAAACCTTTCCAAAATTAGTGATGAACAAAAAAGTGGCATGGGTGGATGCCACAAACAGATGCTCCACAAAGTCATCGGTCTTGGTTCCCATGGCAGTCTTGCCCTTGCCGCCCCGGTGCTGGCTGGCATAAAGGCTGACGGGATTTCGTTTGATATACCCGGTGCGGCTCACCGTCACCACCATGTCCTCCTGGGCAATCAGATCTTCAATGCCGATGGTTGCCGTGCTTTCCACAATAACCGTGCGCCGGGCATCACCGAATTCTTCTTCCAGTTCGATCAGCTCATCCTTGATCAGACCTTTGACCACGGTCTCGCTTGACAGGATCTCATTATACCAGGCAATATCCTTGAGCAGTCCCTCATATTCTGTAATAATTTTTTCTCTTTCCAACCCTGTGAGCCGCTGGAGTCTCATGTCCAGGATGGCCTGGGCCTGGATGGCAGTCAGGCTGAAGGTGCTGATCAGACCGTTCCTTGCCTCTTCAGGAGATTGGGAGGCACGGATCAGTGCCACAACCTTATCCAGGTTATCCAGGGCAATTTTCAACCCTTCCAGGATATGGGCCCTCTCTTCTGCCTTGCGCAGTTCAAACCGGGTCCGCCGGACAATCACATTTTTCCGGTGGACGATAAAATGATTTAGAATCTCTTTAAGGGTCAGCAGTTCCGGCCGGTCATTGACCACGGCAAGGAAAATAATACCAAAGCTTGTCTGCATATTAGTATGTTTGTAAAGCTGGTTGATCACCACTTCCGGATATTGGTCCCGTTTAAGGCCGATGGCAATCCTCATGCCGTCACGGTCGGATTCATCCCGGACAAAAGAGGCCCCGGTAATAACCTTGTCCCGCATGAGTTCGGCAATTTTTTCCACGACCTTTGCCTTGTTGACCTGATAGGGAAGCTCGGTGACAACAATGGTTTCCTGTCCGGTTTTCTTATTTTCCTCCACCTCGGCCTTGGCCCTGACGGTAATAATACCGCGTCCAGTGCTATAGGCTTCATATATCCCTTTGAGGCCATAGATATGACCATGGGTTGGGAAATCAGGCCCGGGAATGTACTCCATCAATTCTCTGATATTCATTTCCGGGTTATCAATCAGGGCTTTGAGTCCCCCAATGACTTCATTGATGTTGTGGGGGGGAATATTGGTGGTCATGCCCACGGCAATACCCGAAGATCCATTTACAAGCAGGGCCGGGAACTTGGTTGGAAGGACAACGGGTTCATCAAGGGTTTCATCATAATTGGGTATCCAGTCAACCGTCTCTTTTTCAAGATCCGCCAGCATCTGGTGGGAGAGCTTGCGCATACGGATTTCCGTGTACCTCATGGCTGCCGGTGAATCACCGTCCACGGATCCGAAGTTCCCCTGGCCGTCAACCAGGGTATATCTCAATGAAAAATCCTGGGCCATCCGGACAATGGTATCATACACGGCAGAATCACCGTGGGGGTGATACTTACCAATGACATCACCGACAATACGGGCAGATTTTTTATAGGACTTGTTCCAGTCATTATGCAATTGCTGCATTGCATAAAGTACCCTTCTATGAACTGGTTTCAAGCCATCCCGGACATCGGGCAGCGCCCTTCCGATAATGACACTCATGGCATACTCGAGATAGGATTGTTTCATCTCCTTCTCGATACTGGTCATACTATTGTCTGTTTGAATCATACAATACTACTCCAAATTAAGTTTCTTTAAGTCCCTTTCCAGGTTCAACCATGGATTGAAAACTTGAAAAATAAATATCTGCAAGGGTTAAAAACAAGGTGGCAATCAAGGGGCCGTAAATAATGCCCAAAAGCCCATAAACCTTTAACCCGCCTATGATGGAAAAAAAAACAATGAGTGGGTGCATGGCAACCCTATCCCCCACCACCTTGGGTTTAAAAATATACTCAATCCCCCATGAAAGGATTCCATAAAACACCAGCACAAAGAGACCGGACCCCAGGCTGGACTTCAGCATTAAAAATATGGCAGCAGGGACCAATACCACCCCAATCCCCACAATGGGAAGAAATGCCAGAAATCCCATGATCACTCCCCATAGGAAAGGGGAATTAAAGCCCATGGACCAAAAAAGCACCCCCCCGGCACATCCCTGGATCAGACCGCCAAGGCCGTTTCCAATTAGAACGGCACCGGCCATGCCATTAAATTTTTCAAACAATTGCTTGTCATGCTCGTCCTTTAACGGGGAAAGGTCATAGAGATATTGAATAAATTTTTTCCCGTCCATGAACATATAAAAAACCACTATGAGCATGAGGCCGAAATAAAACACCAGGCTGAACAGATTGGAGGTGATGGCTCTTGCCTGCTGGAACAAGGAATATCCCACAATTTTCCCCAGTTCAGAGACGGGAGCGATGAGTTCATTCCATGAATAAACTTTTTCAATACCTGCCCTGCCCAATAAATCGTTTATCTTCTCAAGGGCCTGGGTATTTTCCAGCAGGTTGATCAACTGATTAGAAAAGACCGCATCCTTGGCCATATTATACAGGTTCAGTGCCTCCTTGGAAAGGATGCCCACAAAAAAGAACACAGGGATAAAGACCACAAAAAACATGATGACACAGGTCAATACAGATGCTACTCGAGGAGAAAGTTTCCGCAAAAAAAAATTAAACACGGGTTTAAAAACACCGGTGAACACAATGCCCAATATGATGGTGGCAAAAAACGGGGCAATCAATTTACCCATGAGCAAAATGGAGATGCAGAACAGCACAAGGAAAAAGAAAAACACCGCCCGCCCAAATATATTTTGCTCCAAGATGTCACCAAATTTTTTTGTTAATAATAAAAAAAGTCTGAAAAACCAGGTAAAGCCGTAACATGCAAATTATTTTTGCACAGATACGGCTTCACACAAATAAAAGAATCATCTGTCCTAGCTGCTGATAATCCCCAGAGCCGCCATGACAAGAAGAATTTCAAAAATAATGACCTGCACAAAGCTTCCAAAAAAATGATAAACAATTCCTCCGCCGACAATGGCTGGAACAGCAGTGTAGATCAGTATAGCCAACTTACGAGGAATATCCATAAAAACACCCCTTTACACCTTTCATTTCCATCGTTATTAATCCTATTAAAAATCTTGAAGATTCTTACCATTTTAATGGGTCCAAGTAAAGGGCAAACTTACCTTTCAGTCTTACCTTTCAAGGATCATCCCCATGCCCATTCCACCACCTATGCACATGGAAATAAGACCTGTTGAATAGGATTTGCGTTTCATCTGGTTTATGGCGGTGACCACCTGCCTTGCACCGGTACAACCAATGGGATGACCGATTGAGACACCAGACCCCAGTTCATTGGGTTTTTCCACCTCTAAATTCAACTCTCTCATGCAGCCGATTGCCTGGGCTGCAAAGGCTTCATTCAATTCAATCAAATCAATATCACCAATGGTCATATTGGTTTGTTTCAATACTTTTTTTATGGCAGGTACCGGCCCCAACCCCATGTAGGCAGGGTCCAGGCCTCCTGCGGCAAACCCCTTTACCCTGGCCAGAATTTCAAGACCCATGGCATCGGCTTTTTCCTTTGACATCAAAAGGACTGCAGCCGCAGCATCATTAATGCCCGAGGCATTCCCGGCTGTAACGCTGCCGTCTTTCTTAAACGCAGGCCTCAATTTGGCCAATTTTTCCATGCTGGTTTCCATGGGCCGCTCATCTGTGTCCACAACGGTATCTCCCCTGCGGGAGGAAATGGTAACCGGAACAATCTCCTGGGCAAAGGTGCCGTCCTGGATCGCACCAAAGGCTCTTGTGTGACTCAGCAGCGCAAGTTGATCCTGCTCCTCCCGGGTGATGCCGTATTTCTCCACAATATTTTCTGCTGTCAGTCCCATGTGGTAGCCGTAAAATATTTCATAGAGACCATCAAAGACCATGAGGTCATGGACAGACCCCTGGCCGGTGAGTTCCATTCTGTGACCCCATCTTGCCTTTAGCAGGGCCATGGGTGCGTTGCTCATGCTTTCCTGGCCACCGGCAATGATTACATCGGCCTGGCCTGCCATGATGGCCTGGGCCCCAAGAGCAATCGCCTTAAGTCCTGACCCGCAGATCTTATTAATGGTAAAAGCGGTTGTCTCCCGGGAGATACCTGCCCCGATCATTGCCTGGCGGGCGGTATTCTGCCCCTGTCCTGCCTGGAGTACGTTTCCCATGATCACTTCATCAACAAAGACCGGTGCCAGACCATCATCATAATCATATCCTTTCTTCTCGATATCGATCATGCCCTGGTCCTTGAGCGTATCCGGGGAAAATGCATTTTGTGCCGCATCAACGACAGGTCTAAGCCCAGCACGTTTCAGAACATCCTTCATAACACATTTTCCAAGCTCGACAACCGGTACATTTTTTAATGTACCACCAAAAGAACCAACCGGAGTTCTCACGCCACTGACGATCACAGCTTCTTTCATTTAACGCCTCCATTCATATTGATTTTTCTCTGATTAACTATTACATTGATTAACAGTTACATTATAACTATATTAACTTAAGGTCCATAGCAAACCAAAAGACAAAAAACAAGGGATTATCCATGTGTTTGCTCCTCTTTGGGGTTAAAGCGTCCAAATCGTTTCCAATCATACTGGTGGCCAACAGGGATGAATTTTATAAAAGGCCAACGGCTGCCATGGATTTCTGGCCGGAGAACCCCTGGATACTGGCAGGAAAAGATCTTAGCCAAGGCGGCACCTGGTTCGGCATCAACACGCAGGGCAGATTTGCAGCCCTGACCAATTACCGGGACCTGTCCTCCATCAAACCCAATGCACCCTCAAGGGGAGATATCATTGTTAATTTTCTTGGATTCAAGGGCAGTACTCCTGACTTTCTTGGAAAACTTAAAACCAAGTCTCGGTACAACGGATTTAATCTATTGCTGGGTGATACCCACAATCTGTATTATTTTTCAAACCAGAATCAAAAAATCACCCCGGTTCCCCCGGGTATCCACGGCCTGAGCAATCATCTCCTGGATACCCCCTGGCC
>DAOWDR010000002.1 GCA_030638935.1 Desulfobacteraceae bacterium
GGCCAGGGGCTGGCCATGGAAATTACCACCTGAAATGAATTCTTCGGATTCAGGAAAAATCAAGGGATTTTCCGTGGAGGAATTCATTTCCACCCGGATCACCCGATCCACATAGGCAAATGCATCCCAGGAAGCCCCATGCACCTGGGGAGAACATCTCAGGGTATAGGCATCCTGAACCTGGGAGCAATCCTGATGTGAGGATATGATTTCAGAATTATCCGTTACCTTTAGCATATTCTGGGCTGCCTTCATCTGCCCTATATGGGGACGGGCCCTGTGAATCCTGGGGTCAAAGGCACTCCTGGTTCCCATGAGTGTTTCAAGGCTCATGCTGGCGGCAATGTCGGCATGTTTACACAAGTTTAAGGCATCGTGGAGTGCCAGACACCCCAGGGCGATCATGAACTGGGTGCCGTTGATCAGGGCAAGGCCTTCACCGGCTGCCAGTACCAGGGGGGGTATGGATTTTTTTTCCAAAGCCTTGGCACCTGTCATACGCTGTCCGTCCACAAAGGCTTCACCCTCCCCGATGAGAACCAGGGCCAGATGGGCCATGGGCACCAGATCACCGCTTGCTCCAACAGAACCTTTTTCCGGTACCACAGGTATTATGCCTGTGTTTAAAAGCTGGGCCAGTTTTTCAATGGTTTCCAGGCGCAGGCCTGAATTGCCCCGGCAAAAATCATTGATGCGAAGGGCCATCATGGCCCTTACCACATCATCTGCCACGTGGTTCCCCATGCCGGCGGCATGGCTGAAGAGGATCTTTTTCTGAAGTTTCTTGGTGTCTTCAAGGGAGATGGTAACATTGGACAGGGCACCGAATCCCGTGGTCACCCCATATATACTTACTCCCTCCTGCACCCATTTATCTACAAGCTGTCTGGCCTTTTGTATACGTGATTCAGATTCAACGGAAATAGCAACCCCGACACCATGCCGTGCAATGGCCACCACCTCTTCCAATTGAAAATTCTCTCCGTTTAAAATTATTTGATTTGTCATTTGCATCCCCTTTTATGTTCTGGTCTCATTAAGGCCGTTGATACCGGGCTATCCCCGGTTAAATTTCCCCTTGAGTTTATATCGTGACCCCGGAGAAACAATCTTGCTATAGGTTGCCACCCGATCAAAGGACCAGGTCCTGCGTGTAAGTGACAGACAGGGATCTTCCGGCCTAACCTTCAAGTATTGCTGTATGATTTTATTAACCCTCACCGCTTCAATAATGTGTTCTGCTTCTTGAATGGGCGCCACTTTAAGCAGATATTCGCTGGGGGTTATTTTTGTAAAATCCTGATCCAGATATAGGGGGGCCACCCCAGGGTTGATATACCGCTCGGAATACTGAACCCCGATCCCCCTGTCCCTGTGCAAAAGAATGGAATGGAAAATAGGTCCCCCTTCATCCAGATCCATTTTACCTGCTATTTCCCGGGACAAACGTTCTTCTTTCAGCAATAGGATTTCGCAGGAATGCACACCTCCCCAATCATTTATTTCCCTGGCAATACTCTTGATCTCCAACAGGGAGGCTTCGGGTTTGGGCTTTGCCACAAAGGTGCCAACCCCCTGAACCCTCAGTATTCTGTTCTCTTCTGCCAACTCTTTTAAGGCCCGGTTGGCAGTCATTCTGGAGGCATTGAATGCCTTGGCAAGCTGGGTTTCAGAAGGCACCTTGTCATTGGGTTTTAATTTGCCTGACTCAATATCCCTGACAACACTTGTTTTAATTTTTTCATACAGCGCATAGGGCTGATCTAATTTTCCCACTGTTCATCCTAATCTTTTTTTACTAAAATTAAAGTTTGCTGTTTTTTATAATGGAACTCAAAAATTCTTGACTTCACTTCTATACTTGTATAGACAAGTACTACCCAATCCAAGGAAAAATGTCAACACTACCAAGCAAATATCAGGGGGAGAAAGAAGATGAACCAATCAGATTCAACCATAAAAGCCGAACCATTCCCCAGGACCATTGATCTGCTTTTTATCAACTGCCACTTGGCAACCATGGCAAAGGGATCCTATTCTATTATTAAAAATGGAGCCCTTGGGGTTACCCGCAAAAAAATATCCTGGGCAGGTGAACAGGCAAACCTGCCCAAAACGCCTGAAAAGCTTTCCCCCCAGGTTATTGACTGCCAGGGCAAATGGATTGTCCCGGGGTTTGTGGACTGCCATACCCACCTGGTCTGGGCAGGCTCCCGGTCAAATGAGTTTGAAATGCGGCTCAATGGTGCAAGCTATGAAGAAATTGCCAAAAAAGGAGGCGGAATATTCTCAACTGTCCGTGCCACAAGAAACGCCACAGAAAACGAGTTGTTCTCCCAGGCCTCCAAACGCATGGACAACCTTCTCAAACAGGGAACCACATGTGTGGAAATAAAATCAGGGTATGGACTGGATCTTGATACTGAACTAAAAATGCTGTCAGTCATAGACCGGTTGAACCAGGCCTTTCCCCTGCACATTGAACCAACGTTCCTGGGTGCTCACACCCTTCCTTTGGAATTTACGGGCAAACCGGATGACTATGTAAATCTTGTCACCCAGACCATGTTGCCCAGGGTTAAAGACCAGGGTATTGCCACGGCAGTGGATGTCTTTTGCGAAGGCATTGCCTTTTCCAAGGCCCAGACCAGAAAAATATTTAAGGCAGCAACCGACCTGGGCTTTCGGGTAAAACTCCATGCCGAACAATTATCCGACATGGATGGGGCTGCCCTGGCCACAGAATTTAATGCTCTTTCCTGTGACCACCTGGAGTATCTCTCTGCCCTGGGAGCCAAAAAAATGGCAGAAAAAGATGTCTCTGCCGTCCTGCTGCCCGGAGCCTTTTATTTTTTAAAAGAAACCCAAAAACCGCCGGTTCATTTATTCCGCAAGCTTGGGATACCCATGGCAATCTCAACGGATCTCAACCCTGGTTCCAGTCCGGTCCATGCAATGACACTGATACTGAACATGGCATGTCTGCTATTTGACCTGGGCTGTGAAGAGGCGATATCAGGGGCCACACTCAACGGAGCCAAGGCCCTTGGTCTGGATAAGACAAAGGGAAGTATAGAGGTTGGAAAAGATGCCGACCTGGTTGTCTGGGATATCAAGACCCCGGCAGACCTCTGCTATCTTCTGGGGCAGCCCCAGGTTACCATGGTTGTGATATCAGGAAAAATTGAGTATCAAATTAAAAGACCGGAACCCATTGAAAATATTTTACCCATTGAATAGCGGAGAAGGACATTGACAGGATTTCTAACACTTATCAACACTGTTTTTTTCACGGGACTCAGCCTTTTTTTCCTTATCCTCTGCCTCTCCTCTTTTTTTGAAAAAGAGATCCGGGCCGCCTTGATTGCCCTTGTTTTTATGGTCCTGAACACATTGTTCTGGAAATTTTTAAACCCTGGTTCTCTGCCGGGATTCAATCTGATGGTTGTTTCCGGGCTCGGCCTTTTTGGGGCCATTTCCCTTGTCAGATTTTTTCCCAGGGATGCATTAAGAAAAGAGCCCTTAAACAGGGATACCTCCCGGGCAATCCAATATGACGAACGGGACAATATGTTTGCCAGGAACAATATCCAGCACCACCCTGAACTCATGGAGACCTATTACAGCCTTCGTCCGGAAAATAAATCACATGACAGGCAAATCCATAGCAAGCCAGAATTTGGGGATGTAAAACAGGTGTACCACGATGAATATACAGCCCCCTGTTATGGAGCAGCCTTTGAATACTTAGAGCAGACCATCCCCTTGTCCGACGGAATTGTGGCCCACCCAAAAAAACAGGTGAATATGAAAAAATTTACCGCAGCCCTTTCAGATATGATCTGCTTTTACGGTGGGTGTGATGTGGGGTTTATCCCTTTACGCCCCCACCATTTTTACAGCCACAAGGGCAGGCACGCCCACAACTGGGGGGAAAAAACCGACCAGACCCATAAAACAGCCATTGTCATTGTGGTGCCCATGCGAATCCCCATGATCAAACAAGGCCCCACATCTGCTGTAATCCAGGAATCTGCCCAGAAATATGTGGAAGCAGCCAAAATCTCTAATATTGCAGCCTCATATATCCGGCAATTCGGATTTTCCGCACGGGCACACAATGATGCCAATTATGAAACCCTGTGCGTGCCC
>DAOWDR010000613.1 GCA_030638935.1 Desulfobacteraceae bacterium
ATTCGTTTTGTGCATTTTGTGCTTGAAATTTTTTAATTATTTTTGAAGCGCCCCTGTTATTCTCTTTCATGATGTTAAATTATCATTAGTTTGGAATAGATTCAATTAGTTTATAGGGGAATAATTCCCACTTTTTGTGATCCAATCTTGTTCCCATCAAAATCATTGGATTTACCCTGTTTGTTGGGGATCTGTAATTGGAGTTCCGGTATGACCTAGGTTAGATCATCATTTTATTGATAATAATCCCGTGGGATTTTCCAAAACGCATGATTGCCTCGGGTTTGAAGTCACCGGCAAGATAGGTTTCCAGAAAAGCCGGGGTGCCCAGCATGTGGAGGATAAAAGATATATGGCCGGAATAGCCGGTGTCATCCAGTTGCTGCAGTTCCCTGATGGACTGAGCTGCCATGTCCATTACCTGGCGGCTGACCTGGGGGGGATTTTCCCGGGTGCAGATATGGTTGGAATAGATCCTTCTGCAGGCAAAGGGTCTGACCTGGTAAATCATGCAGACCATGTTTTTTAATAAAAAGGGGCAGGCATGGTTCTCTTTTTTTTCTCTTTTTCGAATGTTTTTGGACAAAGCCTTGGCCAGTGAGGTTTGCCTGGCCCTTGGAAGGGTCTTTATGACTTTTTTGATCTGTAATCCTTCCAGGGTTGTCGTATCAATGCGGCCGGCATCGGTACAACAAAATCCGCAGCCCTTTTGGCAGGCTCCCTGGTCTCTGTACACCTGAGTCTCTTTGGCAAAGGAGGAATAAATTTTCTCCAGTCCCTTTATTTTTTCTTCCATGATGTTTTCCTTTTGTTTGTCACCCCATTTATCAGAATTTATCCTGATTTGGCCGGGGGCATTCTTGTATCACATATGGACCGATTTCCAAAGTCATAACACGTTGAAAGGGAGACATCCGCCAACCTCTTTTTTTGGGGTTGTAACAAAATCCTTGATCCCAAGGCCTGATTTTAAATATATAAAAGGAAAAGGAGAAAAGGGCCCATGATTAAACAGGCAAAAACAATTTTACAGGAAACATTTGGATACCCGTCTTTTAAACCCTTTCAGGAAGAGGTTATTGAAGGGGTATTAAACCGGCAGGACACGGTTGTGGTATTGCCCACCGGCGGCGGTAAATCCCTTTGCTACATCATACCGGCCATCCTGTTTGAGGGCCTTACCATTGTGGTGTCTCCCTTGATTTCCCTCATGGAGGACCAGATTGGTCAGTTGACCCAGACCGGTATTCCGGCTGTCTGCTTAAACAGTATGCTGACCCAGGAAGCCTATGCTCAAAATATTCGCCTCCTCCGGGAAAACAGGGTCAAATTATTATATCTGGCCCCTGAAACATTGATGATGCCCAGAACCCTGGAATTGCTGGAACGACTTCCCATAGACCTTCTGGCCGTGGACGAAGCACATTGTGTGTCTGAGTGGGGGCATGATTTCAGACCGGAATATCGTCAGGTGCAAAAATTTCGGACAAGAATTCCCCATGCAATTGTCATGGCCCTGACAGCCACGGCCACCCCCCAGGTTCGGACAGACATTTTAACCCTGTTCAAGATTCCCGTTGGAAACTTTTTCATGGGCAGCTTTAACCGGGACAACCTGTTTTTGGATGTCCGGATCAAAAATAACCCCCAGGCCCAGTTAATCAATTTTATTAAAAAATTTCCCAAAGAATCAGGAATCGTTTATGCCACCACCCGCAAATCCGTGGGCAATATTACGGATTTTTTAACGGCAAACGGATTCAAGGCAGCTCCCTACCATGCCGGTTTAGAAGATGACCAACGCAGGGAGAACCAGTTAGCCTTTATCCGGGATGACATCCAGATAATGGTGGCAACCATTGCATTTGGCATGGGAATTGATAAACCAGATGTGAGGTTTATTGTCCAGTATGATCTGCCCAAAAATATTGAGACCTATTACCAGCAAATAGGAAGGGCCGGCCGGGACGGGCTCAGATCCGATTGCCTGTTGCTGTATGCCCAGTCAGATACCCAGACCATCACCCGGTTTATCTCCCAAAAAGAAGAGGACATCCAGGTGGTGGAACATCAAAAACTGGCAGACATGCTTGCCTTTGCCAGAGCCCGGAATTGTCTTCGAACCCCTCTGCTGGAATATTTTGGGGAGTCTTTTCCCGGTGACTGCCAACTATGTAAAAACTGCAGGCCCGATCAACAGGAGGAGACAGATATCACCATCCCGGCCCAAAAATTTTTATCCTGTATCAAACGAACCGGGGAAATATTTGGAACAGGGCATATAATTGATGTACTCAGGGGATCAAAAGCTAAAAAAGTCTTTCAATTTGCCCATGACCAATTATCCACCTATGGAATCGGGAAAGAGATTGCGGCACAGGAATGGAAACATATCTCAGAACAACTTCTGGCCCAGGAGCTGATGGAGACCACAGCCCCCCACGGCAGCCTGAAACTTACCCCCAGGTCCTGGGCTGTTTTCAAAGGGGAAAAAAGAGTTATGGCACCCATATTTCACGGGGAACCCATTGTCACCAGCAACTTTGCCATGGCATCCTGGGACAATGCCTTGTTTGACCGGCTAAGACAAAAACGAAAACAAATGGCTGACCAGATGGGCCTGCCCCCCTATGCCATACTTACGGACAAGACCCTGACTGAACTGGCACAATTTTTCCCCTCTTCAATCCAATCCCTTGAACTAATCCATGGCATCGGCGCCTACAAAAAAGAGACTTTTGGCCAAACATTTTTAGATGAAATCCAGGCATATTGTACTGAAAATCAAATTGACCACAGGGACCGGTTGGAGGCCCCCCAAAAGAAAAAGTCCCGGTCTGTTTCCGATAAACCGCTCCGGTTTAAATATTTCGGAGACCTTTTTAACACCGGGGTCAGCGCCCAAGAACTTGCCGACACCAACAAAATCAAACTGGCCACGGTTCTCACTCATTTAGGGACCTATATCCGGGAAGGATTTGTCTTACGAGAAACCAAAGAATTTATCCAATTGTCCGGAACAGACCCCGGCACATGGGAACAGGTGAAACTGGCCTTTGATGAACACGGAACCCTTGCCCTGAAACCTGTCTTCCTCCATTTGGACCAAGAGATATCCTATGATCGGCTTCATTTGCTGAAAATCAATTACTTAATACAAAATCAAGGCCCATATTAAAATGTATTTGAATGTTTGCATTGAATCTGATAACAGAGAACCTCTCTTTCGAAACGACCAAAAAGGATTTACGTGGAAACGAAAAAATACACCCTAACCATGCTGGTTGAAAACGAACC
>DAOWDR010000704.1 GCA_030638935.1 Desulfobacteraceae bacterium
ACAATGACTAATAAAATTTCGCGCAGAGCATTTTTAAAAGGCTCTATTACGGCTGCAGGTAGTGTAGCTGCAACTACAAGTATAGCAAGTGCTGCAAAGTCCATTACCAAAAAAGAAACCCAACCTCTTGCAACATTAATTGACATCAGTAAATGCATTGGCTGTGAAGAGTGTGTATTTGCCTGCCAGGAGTCAAATGCAGACAAATATCCCAGGCCTGAAAAACCCTTTCCCAAAATGTATCCGGCAGCCACTGTCCCTGTGGAGGACTGGTCTGGAAAACAGGATGTTACAGACAGGCTTACACCCTATAACTGGCTGTTCATTCAGCATGCCAGTGCAACAATTAATGGCGAAGAGCTTGAGCTGAATATTCCGAGAAGATGTATGCATTGCAGCAATCCTCCCTGTGTAAAGCTCTGTCCCTGGGGATCGGCAAAACAGGAAGACAACGGGCTTTCAAGGATAGATTCTGATTTATGCCTTGGCGGCGCCAAGTGCAAAACAGTCTGCCCCTGGGATATCCCCCAGCGCCAGACCGGCACAGGGCTATACCTTGACCTGTTGCCCGCCCTGGCCGGTAATGGTGTGATGTATAAATGCGATAGGTGTTACAACAAGCTTGAAAAAGGTGAAACCCCGGCCTGTATCGAGGCCTGCCCTGAAGATGTCCAGACCATCGGCCCAAGAAATGAAATTCTCAAACAGGCCCATGAACTGGCTAAAGAGATGAACGGGTACATCTACGGCGAACACGAAAACGGGGGAACCCTTACAATCTATGTGTCACCTATTCCCTTTGACCAATTGGCCAAGTCCGTTGAAACAGGAGAGGGCAAACCCCATCTGACTGAAGTTAAGGATACGATGGCAGATGGAAACAACATTGCCAAAGCAATGCTGGTTGCACCCCTGGCAGGGGTTGCCGCAGCCGTTGGAAAATTTTACAAGTATTCAAAGGAAGATGATAATGAATAATGCCAATAAGACAATAACCTATCTTTATTTTATCACCTTATTTTTTATTACCCTTTCAGGCTTTGCCCAGATGCCGATTTTCAGCCGGTATTATATTGCAAGTCTTCCAGGATTAGGATGGCTGGGCGAATTTTATGTCAGCCACAGAATCCATTATATTTTTGCTGTGATTTTATCAGGGCTTGCTGCATATATGCTGGTTGATTTTTTCCTCGGCAAAATGAATTCAAGGAGAATCACCCGGGCCGGGTATACAAAAGCCGGCATTATTGCGGGCCTTATCCTGACCGGGTCATTGATGATGGTAAAAAATTTTACAGGCACACCCTTTCCCAACGGAGTCATCATCTTTTTAGACGTTTCCCACCTGGTTTTTTGTATGGGCCTGCTTTTTTTAACCGCCATGGAGGTGATAAGGGGTATAAGACATGCAACTTCAACTGATATAATTATCTAACCCCCAAAGGGTGGTGGAACCTTTGACTTGGTTTCAGCAGCAAGAGGATCGAATTTGTCAAAATGTCTTGACAACTTGACAAATATTTTTTATGATCCCCCAATAATAAAAATGCTGACAAAAAATCAAAAAAGGCAGATATGCTCAATCCCAGGTCGCCCATCCCCTTATATCACCAACTTGCCGATATTCTTTTAGAACGAATCCGATCCGGTGTTTACAGCCCGGGTCAGATGATCCCTTCTGAAACAGGTCTTGCCAAAGAATACAGCATTGGCAGACCCACCGTACGCCAGGCCATGGACACCCTGGTGCAAAAAGGGCTGATCCAGCGCAAAAGAGGGGCAGGAACCTTTGTTAAACACCCCGCACCCCAGGTGGACCTGTTTTCCCTGGCAGGAACTTCCCAGGCCTTTTTGACCAAGGGGATTCCCATTGAGACAAAACTCATTGAATCCATGGCCCAAAAAATAATCCCCCATGACCCGGAAAATCCCTTTAGCAACCAGAATGCATTTTTCCTGTCCCGCCTGACCCTGACCCTGGGAGTCCCGGTACTTCTGGAAGATATCTATCTGGATAGGGAACTCTTTATGGGGATTGATAAGATAGATCTTGAAAATAAATCCCTGGCCCAGGTTGTGTCTGATATATATTACCTGGCTCCTGAAAACGGAAGCCAGCAGTTTAAGATTGAAAATCTGGATTCACAAAAAGCCGGATGGCTTAATCTTACGCCATCGGACCCGGTTCTTACGGTGAGAAGAAAATTAAATTTCCCCAATGCGCCCAATGCCATTTTCTCGGTTCTTTTTTGCAGGACAGATGTGTTTGCCTTTTCCCAGACCATTCAGTGCCAGGGATAGTCAAATTAAATACTGTTTTAATCCCTTAATCCCCAGGAGT
>DAOWDR010000170.1 GCA_030638935.1 Desulfobacteraceae bacterium
AATACCCGGGTAATCGGAAAAGTCACAAGCATTCCCAAAGATCATGTTCTGGTGTTAAAGGATGCCAGGGGCCTTCCCGGCGCCATCCTCTGTACTGTCCCTTTTATCCGGCCCAGGGACCTTGTCACAAGCCTGGCCGGCCAGTCCGGCCAAGACAAAAAACAGGCCCTGGTTGAGGCTGTTTCAAATTTTTATGATGGGGTGTTTAAGGCCGCCTGTGACCTGGGAGATGAAATGGGAGGCAGAGGTTTTTTGCCCATAATTGCCACCGGTCATTTAACAGTTGTGGGGGGGAAGACTTCGGAATCCGAGCGGGATATTTATATTGGTTCTCTGGATGCCTTTCCGGCAGCTAAATTCCCTTTGGCCGATTATATCGCCCTGGGACATCTCCACCGCGGGCAGACAATTAAAGGGGCGGACCATATCCGGTATTCAGGTTCCCCCATTCCATTGAGTTTTGGGGAAGGCAAGTTTTCCAAACAGGTGCTCCAGGTGGATTTTGAAGGGGGTGGGCTAAAGAAAATTGATCCGGTGGAAATTCCTTGTTTCAGGACACTTGCCAGCCTAAGGGGAAACCTGGAACAGATTGAAGAAAAAATCAAGGAACTGCCTGATCCGTCTGGAGGGCGAACCCTGTGGCTGGAGGTGGAGGTGGCAACCGATGACTGGCTGACCGATCTTGGGAATCGGATACAGACCATGATTGAAGACAAGCCCATTGAATTACTTCGCATCCGCAGGAAGCGCAAAGCTTTTGAATCTGGCCTGACAACCGGATCAAAGGAAAAACTGGAGGAGCTGAAACCGGATGAGGTTTTTTTGCGGCGCCTGGGATTGGAAGAGATGGATGATCCGGAAAAAGCCAGGTTATCGGACCTGTTTAAAGAAATCCTGGCCCGGGTTGAAGATGGTGAGCTGCCATGAAGATTCTCAGTCTCAGGTTTAAGAATATCAATTCCCTGAAAGGGGAGTGGAAAATTGATTTTACATCACCGGAATTCCGAGACCATGGTATCTTTGCCATTACAGGTCCCACCGGTGCCGGCAAGACCTCCATCCTGGATGCGATCTGCCTGGCCCTTTACCATCAGACCCCGAGGCTGTCCGTCTCTTCGGGCAGCAATGAACTCATGACCCGGCACACCGGGGACTGCCTGGCAGAGGTTTGGTTTTCCGTGCAAAAAAAAGAATACCGGGCATTCTGGTCCCAGCGCAGGGCTTATAATCGGCCGGATGGAAAACTTGGGAATCCCCAGGTAGAGCTGGCCCATGGATCCGGCACCATTATTTCAAGTCAGAGCAAGGATAAACTCAAACAAATTAAAAGGATTACCGGCCTTGATTTCGGTCGGTTTACCAAGTCAATGCTCCTGGCCCAGGGCGGTTTTGCCGCCTTCTTGGATGCCAAGGCCAATGACCGGGCCGAACTTCTTGAAGAGCTGACCGGCACTGAAATTTATGGAGAAATTTCCCGGCAGGTTTACCTGCGCATGACAGAAGAGAAAAAGCCCCTGGATCTGCTCTGTGCCAAAGCTGATGTGGTGGAATTGCTGGATAAGGAAACTAAACTAAATCTTGTCAATGAACTGGAAAAGATTGAAGGCCGTAAAAAAGAGTTCTTAAAACAGGACCGGAACCTAAGGGAAAAGCAGCAATGGCTGGCCCAAAAAATCTCCTGGGAAAAAGAAGCGATTGAGGCTGGGGCCGGGGTTGAAAAGGCAGTGGCGGAAAGGGAAAAACACAGGGAAAAACTGGAGCGTCTTTCCTCTTCCCTGCCGGCCCTGGAGATCAAACCGGTTTTTGATGCCATCCAAAGGGCAAAAAGGGATCTTAGGGACAAAAATTTTGCCCTTGCAGGGGTGAAGGTCGATCTGAACACCCGGGAAGAATTTTTGATCAAGGTTGGGGATGAGGAAAAAGCCTGCCTGAAAAGGGTTAAGACCCAAAAAGAAGAACAGAGGGTAATTGAAACCCGGATTACAGATTGCGTGTTGCCCCTGGACAATAAAATTGCCGGGCATAGAGAACAGATATCTGCCATGGAAAAGCAGCAGAAAGTGATCAGCCACCGTCTGGTTAAAATTTTAAAAGAATCCAATGCCGGCAAAGCCCGACAAAAACAGGCCCAAATCAGACTGGAAAAATCAATTGCCTATATTGCCCGGAACAAGCACCATGAAGGGCTGGGTGAAACACTACCCGTTCTTGGAACATTGTTTGACCAGCGAACCGGTTTGACAGGAAAATTGGAAGCAATAGGTTTAAAGTTTTTGGAAAACAGGGATCGAGCCCTTGATGCAGAAAAGAAGCTTGACGGGTTTTTCAAAACTGCGGGGCAACAGCAGAAGCAAATAACGAAGATGGATGGCCAATTGGTTCAACTGAATTTGGAAATGGTTGAAATCCTGGGGGGAGAGGCTGAATCGGCCTGGCAAAAGCGGCTTGAAAAAATGGTGGATGCCATTCCCCTGCGCCAGGAAATCAGGGGCATCTCCAGACTGTTTGAAGCAGGTAAATTAAACCAGGCAGAACTCGAAATCCAGTTTAAGCAGTTTTCAACCGTCCTGGAACAGACGGGAAAAAGGGTAAATGAGCTGGGTCTGGCATCACAAACCCTCCGGGAACAGGTGTCTGATATTGAAATTATTCTGGCCCAGGAAGAACGAATTGCAAGCCTTTCCCACCACAGGGAACGACTGGCAAAAGGAGATGCCTGTCCCCTGTGCGGTGCAAAGGAGCACCCTGCCATAGACAGCTATAAGCACCTGGATATCTCTGAAAATCG
>DAOWDR010000181.1 GCA_030638935.1 Desulfobacteraceae bacterium
TCCTGGATGAAATCGGTGATGCCAGTCTTAACATGCAAAGCAAACTGCTTCGCGTTCTTCAAAATAAGGAGATCCGGCCGGTTGGATCACCACAGATCCAGCACGTCAACACAAGAATTGTCGCGGCGACTCACAAAAATTTAACCAGTCTGGTGAAAAACGGATTGTTCAGAGAAGATCTTTATTACCGGCTGAATGTTATAGACTGCAATGTTCCTGCCTTAAGCGAAAGACCCGAAGACATACCGGCCTTGATGAATTTTTTTGCAAAAAAGTTTTCCCAGGAAATGAATTGTCGGGTACCGGCCTTTCCCGACAATGTTCTAAAAGCATTCAAACGCTTTTCCTGGCCCGGGAATGTCAGAGAACTTGAAAATTTGATACAAAGGCTTGTGGTCATTGTGGATGGAGACACAATTAAGACGACTGATCTGCCCGATTCCATGAGGTTCAACGCTTCAGTGGGCGTCGACGGGAATCAGTCACTGGATGAGGTGGTTTTACAGCATATTTCCAATGTCATGACAAATGTTAAAAGCAATAAAACTCAGGCAGCCAAAATTTTAGGAATTGATCGGAAAACCTTGAATTCCAAATTAAAAAAAATAGAAACCCAGGGTCTGGATTTTTGATTCACTGTTCTTGGTATAAGATGACATATATCTGTCACGGCAAATAAAGGAGTAGGCCAATGAAATGCACTAAAACAGCAGCATTTTCTTTATTGATTTTGATAATAATGGGCATATTTTCAGTTCAGGGGAGTGCAAATTCGAATCAAATCCTGTCAATGGGACAAAGTGTTTATGTTCCTGTTTATTCTCATATATATCATGGTGATCGGGAGAAACAGTTTAACCTTACTGCGACCCTGAGCATCCGCAATACAAATTTGGAAAAAGAGATAATGCTTCATTCAATTGATTATTTTGATTCTAACGGTGAGTTTTTGAAACATTATTTAGAGGTGCCGATTGTGTTAAAAAATTTTTCAACCATTCGCTATGTCATCAAAGCCACAGATAAAAGCGGAGGTTCCGGAGCCAAATTTATTGTGAAATGGAAATCCAAAATGCTCTCAAATGCGCCTTTAATCGAAGCCATTATGATCAGTACTCAAAGCGGACAAGGCATTTCTTTTGTTTCCAGAGGACGGGCTATTCACGAATAAGCTAAACGGTTTTATATTTGGCATATCCACAGGAAATAATATGATTATTAAAATAATTCTGACAAAAATCAAAAGTGCTTTCACAGATCTGTTGCCCATTATCCTGGTGATCGCTTTTTTTCAGACCATTGTCTTGAAACAACCATTACCCCAAATGGGAGAAGTCCTTTTTGGTGCTCTTCTGGTGGTGGCCGGGCTTAGCCTGTTTGTCCAGGGGCTGGAAATGGGCCTGTTGCCCATAGGCGAGTCAATGGCCCATGCACTAGCCAGAAAAGGCAGTCTTTTCTGGCTGCTTTGCCTTTGCCCTTGCCCTTGGGTTTTCAACCACAGTGGCAGAACCTGCCCTTATAGCCGTGGCCTGGGAAGCAGCAGAAATTGCAGGCAAGGGGGGCCTTATTGATCCGGGCCAGGAATCTTTAAAGCAATATGCCTTTGGACTTCGCATGTCTGTGGCTTTTTCCGTGGGGCTTGCTATCCTTATCGGTGTCTTGCGCATACTCCGGGGCTGGCCTATTCATTATTTGATCATCGGCGGTTATGTTCTTGTTATGCTGATGACAATTATTGCCCCAAAAGAAATTATTGGCCTAGCCTATGATGCAGGAGGCGTTACCACATCCACCATCACAGTGCCTTTGGTTGCAGCTTTGGGAGTAGGGTTGGCCTCATCCATTAGAGGGAGAAGCCCTCTTGTGGATGGTTTTGGCCTTATTGCCTTTGCTTCTCTTCTGCCTATGATCTTTGTCATGGGTTATGGACTTATAATTTTTGGATAAAACAGGGGCTTATTTTAGTGGAATTCATTTATTTTTTTAGTAAAATACTGGTTGCCACAGGAAGAGATGTACTGCCTATCATTATTCTCATAGTGGTTTTTCAGCTTCTGGTCCTGCGCCAGCCAATTCCCCATCTACCACGTCTCATTGTCGGTGGTCTCTATGTTGTCATTGGCCTTGCCCTGTTTCTGGCAGGACTTGAAAAAGCGCTTTTCCCCTTGGGAAATATAATGGCTACCCAATTGTCCGATCCTTCCTTTATTTATGGCCCGGGAGAAATTGTTACCCAGGCAGACTGGAAGGCATATGGCTGGGTGTATCTTTTTGCGGCCA
>DAOWDR010000488.1 GCA_030638935.1 Desulfobacteraceae bacterium
GCAAAAAGATCAGGACCCAAACAAGTATGGCGGTACAGGACTGGGGCTTGCCATTTCCAAGCGTCTGCTGGAATTGATGGACGGAAATATTTTTGTCCGGTCAAAAAAAGGAGAGGGAAGCCTGTTTCACATTATTATTAAAAATGTTGAACAATCATCTTTAATAAATATTAGCAAAGACAATTGGGCTGACGGCAAGGGGATGGCGGTTTCTGGTAATTACTCCCCAATAGATTCGGGAGGTGTTTCAGGTGATGTCGATGAAAAATCACCAAACCAAATATTTGAAAAATTGACCCGGGATCAACTATCTGAGTTAAATGATCTTTTGGAAATTTTAGAAAATCTCAGGGAAAAGATGTGGGTCAATCTAAAAGAGGCAATCGTCATTGGTGATATTAAAAAATTTGGAGAACAGATAAAAGAACTTGCCACTAAATACAAATACCCCCCACTTTACAAATACGGTGAATCCCTTGAAAAACAGGCGCAAAGTTTTGATATGCAAAATTTGCCTGCCAGTCTCAACTATTTTTCTGACATGGTTGAAAATTTGTCTCAATTAATTACGAGAACTAAACACTGAATCCTTTACTTATTTTAGTGTCTGCTTTTTAAATGATTCCAGTGAGTTTAGGGTTGACTTTCATCATTTGAAACAACTATAGATAACGATTATTAAAATAATTAAATATGGAGATGCGGGATGAAAATATTGAAGATTGACCACCTCGGAATAGCTGTATCAAGCATTGATGAAAAGAAAAATTTTTGGATAGATGCCATGGGATTAACCCTGGAGGGCACAGAAACCGTAGAGGCCCAGAAAGTCACCACGGCATTTCTGCCCGTGGGGGAAAGCGAGGTGGAACTTTTAGAGTCCACCTCCGATGACGGACCCGTGGCCAAATATATTGAGAAAAAGGGTGAAGGCATTCAACATGTTGCTTTCCAGGTGGAAAATATCGAAGAAGCCCTGGTCGAACTCAAGGAAAAGGGGATACAGCTAATTGACCAAGTGCCGCGGAAGGGAGCAGGGGGAGCTAAAATTGCCTTTTTGCACCCCAAGGCAACGGCGGGTGTTCTTGTGGAGTTGTGTGAAAGATAAGAAAATTTTTAGTCCAAATATTTTACTTTGCCAAAAAACCGGAAGTTTGCGCTGATAACTATTAAATTTAGACCGGAGGATAACCATGTCTCAAATGTCTGATATTCAAAAGTGGGAAGAACTTGCAACCAAAGGACTAAGGGGAAAACCCCTTGAAGCACTTACGAAAAAAACCCCCGAGGGAATTGATGTTAAACCTTTGTATACATCCAAGGATTTGGAACAGGTAGAATTTATTGATAATCTGCCCGGATTTGAACCCTTTGTCAGGGGCCCCATGGCCACCATGTATGCGGGGCGACCCTGGACCATTCGCCAGTATGCCGGTTTTTCAACTGCCAAAGAATCTAATACCTTTTATCGCAAAAATCTTGCAGCCGGCCAAAAAGGCCTTTCAGTAGCCTTTGACCTTGCCACCCACAGGGGATATGACTCGGATCACCCCCGGGTAGCCGGAGATGTGGGCAAGGCCGGGGTTGCCATTGACTCGGTTGAAGACATGAAAATTCTCTTTGATCAGATTCCCCTGGACCAGATGTCCGTATCCATGACCATGAACGGAGCTGTCCTGCCTATTCTGGCCGGATATATTGTGGCGGCGGAAGAGCAGGGGGTTGCCCATGACCAGCTCATGGGAACCATTCAGAATGATATCCTTAAAGAATATCTGACCCGGAATACCTATATTTATCCCCCCACCCCCTCCATGAGAATTATTTCAGACATCATCGGGTTTTGTTCCTCCAATATGCCCAAATTTAATACCATCAGTATTTCCGGTTACCATATCATGGAGGCAGGGGCGGATTCGGTTCTCCAGGCCGCCTTTACCCTGGCGGATGGGCTTGAGTATGTAAGGGCGGCTCTGGCAACCGGTCTTGATATTGATAAGTTTGCCCCACGGCTTTCTTTCTTTTTCGGGATCGGCATGAATTTTTTCATGGACATTGCCATGTTGCGGGCGGCCAGATTTCTCTGGGCGGAACTCATGGGCCAGTTTAATCCCAAAAATCCCAAATCCAAGATGCTTCGGACCCATTGCCA
>DAOWDR010000616.1 GCA_030638935.1 Desulfobacteraceae bacterium
ACAGTCAGGACCACCTGCTCTTTCTGTGGTGTGGGCTGTCAAATGGACCTCTTTGTCCAGGACAATAAAATTGTAAAAATTGACGGGGCAGATGTAAATCTACCCCCCAACAATGCAAGCCTCTGCGTCAAAGGGCGATTTGGATTTGATTTTGTCGGTTCAAAGGACCGTCTGACCCACCCTCTCATCAAAAAAGACGGGAAACAGGTAAAAGCCTCCTGGGATGAAGCCCTGGAACTTGTGGCCCAAAAATTTACCGCAATTAAGGATGAATCAGGGCCCGATGCCCTGGCGGTTCTAACCTCTGCCAGGGTGACCAATGAAGACAATTATGTGGCACAAAAATTTACCCGGGCCGTATTAAAAACAAACAATGTTGACCATTGTGCACGACTCTGACATAGCTCCACCGTAGCCGGTCTGGCTGCAGCCTTTGGAAGCGGTGCCATGACAAACACCATTGCAGATATTGAAACCTCTGACCTGATCCTTGTAACAGGATCCAATACCACGGAAAACCATCCGGTATTGTCCACTTTTGTCAAAAGAGCGGTCTTAAAAGGCAAGAAACTTTGTCTCATAGATCCCAGACGGGTCAACCTAGCCAACCATGCAGAAAAATGGCTCAGACCATTTCCCGGCACCGACATCGCCTGGATCAACGGCATGATGCACGTCATCATCAAAGAAAATCTCCATGATAAAAAATTCATTGAAGAAAGAACCGAAAATTTTGATGCACTAAAAGAGATTGTTGAAAAATATACCCCGGAACATGTTGAAGCCATCACGGGTATAGATCAAGAAGATCTCATTGAAGTGGCCAGGCAATTTGCCAATGCCCCTGTTGCCAGTATTCTTTATTGCATGGGCATTACCCAGCACACCTGCGGCACTGACAATGTAAAATCCCTGGCAAACCTGTCCATGCTTTGCGGCCACCTTGGCAAACCAGGTGGCGGAGTCAATCCTTTGAGGGGTCAGAACAATGTCCAGGGCGCCTGCGATATGGGCGGCCTGCCCAATGTATTTACCGCCTACCTTCCGGTAAACAACGATGATGCTAAAAGCAAATTTGAGAAGGCCTGGGATATTACAGGCCTTTCCTCCTCCCCGGGACTTGTGGCAACGGAAATGCTCATAAAAGCATATGAGGGAAAATTAAAATCCATGTTTATCATAGGTGAGAACCCAATGATATCGGACCCGGATCTGAACCATGCCAGAAAAGCCCTGGCCAACCTGGACTTTCTCGTTGTCCAGGATATTTTCCCCACTGAAACCACCCAGATGGCGGATGTGGTCTTGCCGGCCTTCTGCTTTGCAGAGAAGAACGGCACCTTCAGCAACACGGAACGGCGGGTCCAGCGGGTAAGAAAAGCTGTGGACGCACCGGGTGAAGCCCGCAGGGACTGGGAAATCATTTGTGAGATTGCCACCAGGATGGGCTATGAAATGAAATATGAAAACAGCCATGAAATTTTTAAGGAAATTTCAGCTGTAACCCCGTCCTATGGAGGGATTACCTGGGAAAGAATCGATAAAGTCGGCATTCACTGGCCATGCCCCAATGAAGACCATGAAGGTACGCCCATTCTGCATACGACTCAGTTTACCAGGGGAAGAGGACTTTTCCATGCCATTGATAATGTGCCTCCGGCGGAACTGCCCGACGAAAAATTTCCCTATATCCTCACCACGGGCCGGGTCCTATACCATTACCACACAGGCACCATGACAATGCGAACCAAGGGACTAAATCAACTCTCTCCTGAATGCTTTGTAGAAATATCTGAAAAGGATGTAAAAAAACTTGGCCTGGACAATGGTGCCATGGTAGACGTTTGCTCCCGGAGGGGAAAAATCACTGCCAAGCTCAAAGTATCAACCAAGGCAGTGGAGGGCACTATTTTTATTCCTTTCCATTTTGCCAATGCCGCAGCCAATGAACTCACCAACGCCGAGCTGGACCCCACGGCAAAAATCCCGGAATTCAAGGTCTGCGCAATCAATATTGAACCGGCAATTGCCTGAATCCAATTCATACTGAATAAACCCAAAAAGGGCCTGCTGACCATTAAAGCAGGCCCTTTTTTTCATTGTAAGATCCAGCCGGTATCCTCATATATAGGATCTTGCAAAAGACGCCTAAAACAAGGAATCAATAACAATCTGATATTTTTTTTGCTTTTTATTTTAATTTTTTGTATTGTAATGAATAACAAAGGCCTATTCTCAAGAACGACAAGATCAAACCACAAAAAAGTATCCCATATGAGATATCAAAAAATTTCATGGTTGATATTTATATTCTTATTGCTGCATTGCTTTGTTCCATTCTCCGGACAAGCCAAAGATGCAGAAAAACCGCTTCAATCTATTACTATTGTTTCTAATAAAATATATTTAAAAACCTGTGATAGGATTAGAACTTTCAAAAATCAGCCGGCATCTTTGCCTCAAACTTCATTTGCCAGCCTGAATAGGAGTATTTAAAATTAAATTTTGGAATTAAAAAAATGTCAAAAATTTTAATTATTGATGATGAACATAATCTCTGCAAAATTTTTGTTAGACTGTTTACAAAAATTGGCCATGAGGTTAATTTTTCTCTTACCTTAAAACAAGGTCTTGAAAAAATATTTGCAGAGAACTTTGATATTGTTTTTCTTGATGTAAACCTTCCCGACGGAAATGGCCTGAAAGCCATTGAGGTTATTCGTGAACATCTGTTTTCTCCTGAAATAATCATCATGACCGGCGCTGGTGACCCTGACGGTGCCGGACTTGCCATGAAATCAAAAGCGTGGGATTATATCCAAAAAACAGAATCAAAAGAAAAATTTAAATTTTCCCTGACCCGGGCATTGGAATACCGGAAGCAAAAGCAGTCCAAAATTCATAAGAAGACAATTAAAAGAGATGCCATTATTGGTGAAAGCCGGCTGATATCAAAATGTCTTGATAAAGTTTCAACGGCAGCAAGCAATGATCTTCCCATCTTGATCACGGGCGAGACTGGAACCGGCAAAGAACTTTTTTCAAAGGCTATTCATAACAACAGTAAACGATTACATGAAGAGTTCGTTATTGTTGATTGTACCGCATTACCAGAACATTTGGTTGAAAGTACACTCTTCGGCCACACAAAAGGAGCATTCACCAATGCTGATTCTGATAAAACAGGCTTGATGAAAATGGCGAATAATGGGACCCTGTTTTTAGATGAGGTGGGAGAGCTTCCCCTAAATGTTCAAAAAAAATTTCTTAGAGCTCTTCAGGAAAAACAATTCAGACCTCTAGGAAGCAGAAAAGAGGTTAAAAGTGACTTCAGGTTGATCTGTGCAACCCATCGTGATTTATCAGATATGGTGAAAAAAAAACAATTCAGAGAAGACCTTTTTTTTAGAATGTTTTCAATAAATATTCATCTGCCCCCTTTGAAGGGTCGCAGGAATGACATAAAAGCTCTTGCTCTGCATCAGCTGACCCATAATAAAAAATTATGTACAATGTCCCAGGAATTTATAGAAGAAATTCAGATGTATGAATGGCCCGGGAATGTCAGAGAACTGATCAATACGATTGATCTGGTCTGCAGTGATGCCGGTGGTGGTATTCTTTTCCCCCACCATCTTCCAGGAAATATTAGAGCTTTTAACATTAAAAACACATTTGACCCGCCAAATAATGGTGGTATATCGGTGAAAATCCCTTTTTCAGAAAACAAAACTGGCAGTAATCTAAAATTCAAAGAGCATATTGAAAAAACAAAATTTGAGTATCTACATGACTTATTATCCAATAACAAAGAAAACATAAAAAAAGCCTGCAGGATCTCCGGCCTTTCAAGGAGTCAACTTTACCGTCTTATGAAACAATATAATTTAAAAGACATTTAATCCCATCCTTGGGATAGTCCCTCTTTTGCGATAAATTCGCAAATAATTCAAAATCTCCAATAAATTCAATTTGTTAATAAATTATAAACAAAATTTCCTCTAAATTGTCGCAGTTCTGCAACAAAATTATATAAATGTAATTTTTATAACTATCTGAAATAAAAAGATTTTATCATTTTTTTTACTGGCACACATCTTGAAACATATAGTTTTAAGACAATAGAAGAATCATTAAAGATAGAATCAAAGGTGAAATTATGGACCTTATACTTTTTACCCACCAGGACTCTTTTAAAAAAGGTGTAACCCTTAAAAAGATTTTAGATCAAAATCTTAAAGGGGTTGTAATAAAAAACCTTCAGACATTTAATTCATTCAAAGCAAGGCTAAAGCAGGTTTCTAATTATAATAAAGAAATTTTTATTTTGCTCGCAGAATCTAAAAAACGATTAAACGAATTAACTTCGCTGATTGATCTGATGGAAGACAAACGTATTATCTTAGTTCTTTCGGATGATTCAAAAGCTACTGTATCTATTGCCCACAAGTTTTCCCCAAGATATTTCACCTATGTAAATGACACCTATGTTGACCTTTGTGATGTCTTGGTCAAGATGATCCGTCAAAAAAATAAATATTAATTAACAAAAATAAAGGGGACATCAAAAATGACAAAAGAACCTGGGGTAATTGACAAGGCAATCCAGGCCACTAGCATTAAAACGGGTAAATACCTGACATTTACCCTGGAAGAGGAGGAATACGGGATCGGTATTCTTAAGGTCAAGGAAATCATCGGGATGATGCCGGTTACATCAGTGCCCAGAACTCCGGATTTTGTAAAAGGAGTTATCAACCTGAGGGGAAAGGTTATCCCGGTAATTGACCTTCGCCTCAAATTTACAATGGGAGAGATCCCTTATACCGACCGAACCTGTATCATTGTGGTAGAAATAGAGTCTGATGCATCGACTGTGCTTATTGGTATTGTTGTGGATGCCGTGTCCGAGGTGTTGAACGTCAGAGGTGAAGATATCGAGGAGACACCAACATTCGGCACAAAGCTTGACACTGGCTACATCCTTGGCATGGCAAAAATGGAAGGCGGGGTCAAGATTTTACTGGATATTGATAAGGTCCTAAGCCAGGAAGAAGTGACCCAGCTTGAGAAAGTTTCATAAACAATAAAATTTTATAACATCCTAAGGAGAAAAAATTATGTTTAAAAATATGGGACTAAAATTTAAAATCATCCTTGGCAGCTCCATAACGCTGGTTTTAATGGTGATACTTGGTATAGTCAGCATTAATGCCACCAAATCATTGACAAGTTCCAATGAGAGAGTGGATCATACACATGTCGTGATTGCCACCGCCAACCAGATTATTGCCGCTGGTGTAGATATGGAAACAGGTATGAGAGGGTATCTTTTGGCTGGAAAAGAGGAATTTCTTGCCCCTTATAACGGCGGCCGGGGAAAATTTTATAAACTGGTGGCTTCTTTGTCCAAGACCGTAGATGATAACCCGGCCCAGGTCCAGCTTTTATCTGAAGTCAAAACCAATGTTGATGCCTGGCAAAAAGATGTGACCGAAGTTCAGATAGACCTGAGACGAAAAATAGGAAATGCCCAAACCATGAATGATATGGCACATCTTGTAGGCCAGGCAAAGGGTAAGGTCTATTTTGATAAATTCCGGGAGCAGATAGCCGAGTTTATTGGCAGGGAAGCAAAATTGATGGAAGAACGGCGGGTGTTTTCCCGTAAGGCAATGAAAAAGAACGAAGAATTTGCCCAGAAGACTACGGATACAAATAACTGGGTGGGGCATACCAAAAAAGTAGTTGCCATGGCCCATGAAATTATTGCGGCCGGTGTGGATATGGAAACAGGTATGAGAGGATTTCTCCTGTCCGGCAAGGAGGAATTTCTTGATCCCTATAAAACAGGACAAAAAACATTTGAAGAATTGGTTTCAGCTTTGTCCATTATTGTGGATGATAACCCGGCCCAGGTTCAACTTCTCGCAGAAGCCAAAGCCTCCATCACAGAATGGCAAAAGAAGGTGACTGAACCTTTGATCAACTTAAGAAGGAGAGTGATAAAAGGCCTTGCACCTATGTCTGATGTGGCAGCGGAAGTGGGAAAAGCCAGGGGGAAAGCATACTTTGATAAGTTCAGGGGTCAGGTGGCCACCTTTATCGGAAAAGAAGAAAAACTTATGGTTGAACGGCAGGCAGAATTAGTCAGCGTGACCAAAGCTGCGGCTGAAAACAGACAGATCATAGCCGATACCAGCAAATGGGTTGCTCACACCCAGGGTGTTATTAAAACTGCCAACGAGATAATTTCTGCAGCCGTGGACATGGAAACCGGTATGAGAGGTTACCTTCTTGCTGGCCAAGAAGGTTTTCTTGATCCTTATATTGCAGGTGATAAAAAATTTAATGAACTTATAACCTCCTTGTCCCAAACCGTGAATGATAACCCGGCCCAGGTTAAACTCTTATCAGAGGTTAAGTCCACTATTGATGCCTGGCAAAAAAATGTGACAGAACCCCAGATTGCACTGAGGAAAAAAATCGGAGATGCAAAGACCATGGATGACATGGCAGACCTTGTTGCCGAGGCCAGGGGGAAAAAATATTTTGATAAATTTCGTAGTCAGATAGGTACTTTTACAGATAGAGAGCAAAAACTCATGGATGAGCGCAAGGCCAATGCTGTAAAAACTTCCAGCAACTCCATGTTCATGATCATCGGCGGTGTCATCCTTGCCATAATCCTTGCACTTATTGTCTCTTTGTTCCTTGCCAATTCCGTGGCAAAACCCTTTAAAGCAATTTTCCAGGGACTCAAAACCTTCAGTACAGGCGAACTTAATAATGTAAAAATCAGATTCCAGGAAGTCATTGAAGGCCTGTCCTCTGGCTCCAATCAAGTGTCCCAAGCCAGCAGCGGGATTGCTTCAGGCAGCTCCCAGCAAGCAGCAAGCCTTGAAGAGACCTCATCATCTTTGGAAGAAATTTCAAGCATGACCAAGAATAATGCCGATAACGCAAATCAGGCCAACTCGCTGATGCAGGACGCAAAACTTGTGGTTACTGATGCCAACCAGTCAATGGAAGAGCTGACCAAGTCCATGGAGGAAATTTCCAAAGCCAGTGAGGAGACCTCCAAAATTGTAAAAACAATCGATGAAATTGCTTTCCAGACGAACCTGTTGGCACTGAATGCTGCAGTTGAAGCTGCCAGGGCAGGGGAAGCCGGTGCAGGCTTTGCCGTGGTGGCGGATGAGGTTAGAAATCTTGCCATGCGGGCGGCCGATGCAGCAAAGAACACTTCAGATCTCATCGAAGGAACAGTTAAAAAGGTCAATGAAGGTGCAATCCTTGTGGCAAAAACCAATGAGGCTTTTACTGAAGTTACTGACAGTACCACAAAAGTCGGGGAACTGGTTGCGGAAATCAGTTCTGCCTCCAAGGAACAGGCAGATGGGATCAGCCAGGTCACCATAGCGGTATCGGAAATGGACAGTGTTGTCCAGCAGAATGCTGCAGGCTCGGAGGAATTGTCTTCCCAGGCCAATGAACTGAATAGTAAGGTAGGAATCATGCTGGAAATTGTAGAGGGCAAAAAAAGCAATCCATCAAATGACCGGATGGTATCCCAAAGTATAAAAACTATTCCCCAGGAAATAAAGCAGCCTGCAAAACTAATCGGAAAAAAAGAAATTCGGCCCGACCAGGTGATTCCCTTTGGCGATGATGAGGAAGAATTCAAAAATTTTTAAAAAATTGAGGGCAGAGGGCAGGAAATATCCTGCCCTCTGCCGAAACAACCGGTATCTTTTCATGACAACAACTCTTTTTAAAATTTTTAATAATTGATAGTGCTGGAAAAATAAAATGAATCCAAGAACACGAGCTTTAATAACTATTGGACTAGTTATCTCAATACTGACCATGTTCTTTCTCTTTATTTTTCTCAGGCAGCAGAATCAAGCCTTTTCAGACACAGTCCAGAATGAACAGTATAGTCTGCAAAAACAAATGGAACTATTGATTGAACAGACTGCCAACCGATACAAGTCCCGGATTAAAAGCCTGGTCTCAAACAGAGTAAGGATCATGGATGCTTTTGCCAAAAAAGACAGGAGCGAACTTTTAAAACAGGCAGACCCGCTTTTAAAACTTTTCAAAAAAGAGAATTCTTATTTTACAGGCTTTTTTTTCGCCAGTCCTGATAATACAATTTTTCTTAGAGTCGGCAGGCCCGGGGTACATGGTGATGATGTAACTCACCTCAGCCCTCTTGTACCGGAAGTCAACCGGCTTAAAAAAATGATGTCAGGTTTTGAAATAACTAAGTCCGGGCTCAGTTATCGTATTCTGCATCCAATATTTACCGATGGAGATTATATCGGCCTGCTTGGTTTTATTATCAATGCAGACTATTTTCTTGATCAATTGCACCAGACCAGCCATGCTTGGCTTCACAATGGCAGCCAAAAGGGAGCTGAAATTGCCCTTGTTTTCCCCAAATCAGAACTTGATAAGGCTGTTTTCCTGAACAAACCATATAGAACCATTGGCAATTATGTTGTTTTTTCTGACATCAGGTCTCATTTCCATAAATTGCCGGAACACCTTAATCTTGATCAAAAAGTTCAAAAGATTAAATTTCATGGCAAAACCCATGCACTTATACAAATTGGTAATTTTAAGAATTTTAAAGGCAATGGGATTGCAATGGGATTTTCTCTAATGGATATCGAAAGCATTGTTGCCGAAACAAAGCGTACAATTGTGCTGACTATCATTTTTTCCTTTAGCCTCCTTTTTTTCTCATTTGTCATAATTTATTTCAATTTCAATATTCTTTTTAAAAAAATTACAAAATTGAACAACTCTCTTACCAAAAGCAATAAAGAGTTGGAATATAGGGTTAAGGAACGTACTGCTGATCTGCAAAAGGAGATTGGCGAACGCAAGGGGGCAGAGGCTTCTCTTATAGATAGTGAAGAAAAGTATCGGTCTATGATGGAATCCATGAAAGATCCGGTCTACATCTGTTCACCTGACTATCTCGTTGAATATGCCAACCCGGCAATGATCAAAAGGATTGGCCGGGATGTCACAAAGGAGTATTGTTTCAAAGCCGTGCATAATTTAGATAAAAAATGTCCATGGTGTGTGCATGATAAGATTCTAAAAAACAAACAAATTAAATCAGAAATTGTCAGTCCATTGGATAATCATTCCTATCACATTACTCATTCTCCCATTGTCCACACAAATGGCTCAATTTATAGGATGAATGTGTTTAGAGATATCACTGAGCATAAAACAATGCAAAAAGCTCTAAAAGAGGCCGGAAGCATCATAAACAAAAGCCCGGCAGTTGCATTTCTCTGGAAAAATAATCAGGGATGGCCTGTGGAATATGTTTCTGAAAATGTAAAGGAGTTGTTTGGCTACTCATCCAAAGAATTTATTTCAGGAAAAATTTCTTATATAGACCTCATCCATACGGATGATTTAGAAAGAGTACTTGGGGAAGTTTCAATCCACAGCAATAAAAAAGATAAAATGGATTTTGCCCACAAACCCTATCGAATTGTTACTCGAAAAGGTGATGTTAAATGGCTTGATGATAGAACCTTTATAAGAAAGGACCAGAACGGTATCATAACCCATTATGAGGGTATTGTTATCGATATTACCGATCAGAAAAAGTTTGAGGAAGAAAAAGATGAACTTGGGCTGAAATTACTGCAAGTTCAAAAAATGGAAGCCATTGGTACACTTGCAGGGGGGATTGCCCATGATTTTAATAATATCCTATTCCCAATTATGGGTCATACAGAGATGCTGATGGCTGATGTTCCTGAAAACAGTCCAATCAAAGAGGGTCTTACAAATATTTATGCCG
>DAOWDR010000614.1 GCA_030638935.1 Desulfobacteraceae bacterium
AAAAGGGGATCGGCTGACCCTGAGGCCCGAAGCCACGGCATCCATTTGCAGGGCCTATATCCAGCATAAAATGTATGCTGCTGATCCGGTAAGAAAATTTTATATGACAGGCCCCATGTTCAGGAGGGAAAGACCCCAGAAGGGAAGATACCGGCAATTCTACCAGATTGATGCCGAGGTGTTCGGCATTGAATCCGCCTATATAGACAGCGAATTGATTTTTTTACTAAATGAGTTATTTAAGCGCCTGGGGCTAACTGGACTTACCGCTCATGTTAACAGCCTTGGCTGTCCCCAATGCCGCCCCTCCTTTCAAAAAGCATTGCTGAATTTTCTGGGGGAAAGAAAAGAAGCCCTTTGCGAGAATTGCACCCGGCGAATTGAAAAAAACCCTTTGCGAATTCTTGACTGCAAGGTGGCAACCTGCCAGGAAGCTCTGGAGGGTGCACCTGCCACCATTGACCACCTATGCCCTGCCTGTGATGATCATTTTACCATTGTCAGGACAACCTTAAAAAAACAAGGTGTTGATTTTATGGTGGATAAATCCCTTGTCCGTGGGCTTGATTATTATACCCGGACTGCCTGGGAAATTAAGACCACCACCTTAGGGGCCCAGAGTGCAGTGGCCGGAGGCGGGAGATATGACGGTCTGGTAAAAGAACTGGGGGGCCCTGCCACCCCTGCCATTGGATTTGCCATCGGGTTTGACCGGTTGGTGGAAGTCATGGAGCAATTGGAG
This sequence comes from Desulfobacteraceae bacterium, assembly GCA_030638935.1. Taxonomy (GTDB): domain Bacteria; phylum Desulfobacterota; class Desulfobacteria; order Desulfobacterales; family Desulfobacteraceae; genus NBML01. The sequence continues at coordinate 743 of DAOWDR010000614.1, forward strand.
ACTGAATCAAAAAAATCCCATCTGGACCTGTTCATTGTTGCCCTGGGGGATAAAGCAATGGCCAAGGCCTATCTCTGGTCCTGGGAGTTGAACCAAAAAGGCATTAGAACTGAAATGGATTTTAGGGGAAAAAGCCTGAAAAGTCTTATGAAACGGGCAAACAAACTCAATGCCGCCCATGTGCTCATTGTCGGGGAGAATGAATTGAATGAGAACCAGCTGATACTAAGAAATATGGATACCAAAAACCAGACCTTCATTGCCATTGATAATCTGGTACCCGGGCTGATAACAACTTTAAAAAAATAATGGATTAAGGAAAAAAACGTGACTGATTTACTTGGAAATATGAAAAGGACACATACCTGTTCCCAATTGCGAGATACTGATATCGACCGGGAAGTTGTGTTAATGGGATGGGTACAGAACCGTAGGGACCACGGCGGAGTTATTTTTATTGATTTGCGGGACAAGGAGGGCATTACCCAGATCGTATTCAACCCGGTGATTTCGGAAAATGTCCATGGAAAAGCCCAGGAAATCAGAAATGAATATGTCCTTGGTATCAGAGGGAAAGTATCGGCCCGGCCCGGAGACATGCGCAACCCCAATATGGAAACCGGCGCCATTGAAATTCTTGTGGAGGAATTGAAAATTTTTTCCCAGGCTAAAACTCCCGCCTTCCAGATTGATGAACGGGTGGAAGCCTCTGAAAGCATCCGCCTCCAATACCGGTATTTGGATCTAAGGCGCCCCCAGCTCAAAAAAAATATCCTGGATCGGCACAGGGCCACCATGGCCATCAGAAACTATCTGGACAACAGTGGATTCATTGATATTGAAACCCCCTTCCTGACCAAGAGCACCCCCGAAGGTGCAAGGGATTACCTGGTCCCATCCAGGGTTAACCAGGGGGAGTTTTATGCCCTTCCCCAGTCTCCCCAGCTCTTTAAACAACTGCTCATGGTTGCGGGATTTGACCGCTACTACCAGATTGTCAGATGCTTCAGAGATGAAGATCTGAGGGCGGACCGCCAACCGGAATTCACCCAGATTGATATGGAACTCTCCTTTGTCGATGAACATGAAATTATGGAAATTGCCGAGGGCCTGATCCGAAATATATTTAAACAGGTTTTGGGATTGGACCTTGCTCCCACTTTTCCCCAACTCACATATGACGAGGCTATTGACCGATTCGGCCTGGACCGGCCCGACCTGAGATTCGGCCTGGAACTGTGTAATGTATCGGACATTGTAAAGGACACCGGCTTTAAGGTGTTTGCCAATGTGGTAAAAACCGGCGGCCTTGTAAAGGCCATAAACGCCAAGGGATGTGCAATCTTCAGCCGGAAACAGATTGATGAACTCACAGATTTTACCGCTGTTTACAAAGCCAAGGGGCTTGCCTGGATCAAGATCAAGGAAGACCAGTGGCAGTCCCCCATTGCCAAATTTTTCACAGATGATGAAAAAGATGCCCTGGCCAAGCGCCTGGACCTTGAAGTCGGGGATATTGTCTTTTTTGTGGCGGATCAGCCCAAGATCACCAATGAAGCCCTGGGTCAGTTGAGAAATGAATTGGGACGACGCCTGGAGCTGATCTCCGACGATGTATTTGAGTTTACCTGGGTAACTGAATTTCCGCTCTTTGATTATGATGAAACGGAAAAACGCTACCAGTCTTTGCATCACCCCTTTACAGCGCCCCTTGAAAGCGACATTGACAAGCTTTCCACAGCCCCCCTTGAGATCAAATCCCGGGCCTATGACCTGGTACTCAACGGGATTGAAATCGGCGGCGGCAGTATCCGTATCCATGACTCAAATCTCCAGGGAAAAGTTCTCGGCTGTTTGGGCATTGATGAAGCAGAAGCCAGGGAAAAATTTGGATTTCTCCTGGAAGCCCTGGCCTCGGGTGCACCACCCCACGGCGGAATTGCCTTTGGCCTGGACCGGCTGATGATGATCCTGTGCAAGGAAGATTCCATCAGAAACGTCATTGCATTTCCCAAAACCCAGAAAGCCACCTGTCTTCTGACAGAAGCACCTTCCAAAGCAGCCTCGGCCCAGCTCCAGGAACTGGCCATCAAGGTGTCCAAAATTGAAGAATAGGCTATAAAAACAGGATAGGAATAGAAAAAAAGAACGGCATCAGTAAAAAATACCAATAAAATAAAAAGGTCCGGTCTTTATCCAAGACCGGACCTTTTTATTTGCAAATCACAAATTTTTTAGAGCATCATAGGGCCTTAGGCCCGCTTTCTTCTCACATGGAGGATGGGGGTGTTAAAAACCAGTGCAGAAACATTATCATCCCGTTTGACCTTTAGCTCCAGGGAATCTTTGTCAATTTCAAAATATTTTGAAATCACATCCACAATATCCTTTTGAAGATCAGTCAAAGTGGTGTCGTTAACTTCGAGTTTGTCATAAATTAAAGAGAATTGAAGCCTTTTTTTGGCTTCATCTTTGCTTTTTTTCTTCTGACCTGTAAAGCGTTTTAATAATCCTGATAGCATTAAATTTTCCTTATTATTTGAACCCGAATGTTTTGCTGATTTTGCCCCACATATTTGTTTTATCGGTGGGTATCTCAAAGGGCAGATCTGCTTCGCCGTTGAGGCGGCGGGCAATCCTTTTAAAGGCCTGACCCGCCTTTGAATCGTTCTGGAGCACCAGGGGGGTTCCGGTATTGGAAGAAATCAACACCTTGTCATCCATGGGGACAAGGCCTGCCAGCTCTATGGAAAGAACTTCCATAACATCTTCGTGGCTCAGCATCTCCCCTCTTTTCACCCGGGCCGGCTCAATCCTGTTCACAATGAGCTTGGGTGTCAGGGAACGGGAATATAAAATCCCGATGACCCGGTCGGCATCCCTGACTGCAGAAACATCCGGGGTACATACCACAAGTGCCTCACTGGCACCTACAATGGAATTTTCAAATCCCTTTTCAATGCCGGCTGGAGAATCCATGATAACATAGTCAAATTGTTTGCGTAAATCCTTTGCCACCCGTTCAACCCCGGCAGTGGTCAGGACATCTTTGTTATCGCTCTGGGAGGCGGGAATAAGGAAAAGATTCTCAATTCTTCTGTCCCGAATGGCTGCCTGTTCGATTTTGCAGCGCTGTTGTACCACATCCACAATATTAAACACGATCCGGTTTTCCAGCCCCATTACAACATCAAGATTTCTCAGGCCGATATCCATATCAACTATGGCCACACGATTTCCTTCAAGGGCAAGTGCAGCACCAATGGACGAAGTGGCAGTTGTTTTACCAACCCCTCCTTTTCCCGATGTTACAACAATTATTTTTCCTTCCAATTCACACCTCAATTAAAATTTTTTATGTTTAAATGGCTTCCGGCCAGGGCATTCGCCGGAACGGACTTGCCTTCATATAGTCTTTTACAATAATCTTATTTTTTTCCACCGAGGCAAACTCCGGGCTGATGCCTGCCCCGTCATCACTTCCTGCGGCTGAAATGGGACCAATTTTCACATGGCTGGGATTAAATCCAAGGGCAAAAATAATTGCATCTTCCTTGTCCGGGTGACCGGCATGCACCTTTCCGGAAAGTTTACCCAGCACAATCACATCCCCGCCGGCAATGAGTTCAGCCCCGGGGTTAACATCCCCGGTAATCACCAAATGTTTTTTAGCATTGATTGTCTGTCCGGACCGAACCCGGCCCCTGAGCATCAGGACATCGCTGCGATGCTGATTCCAGCCCTTTGACAGGTCCCGCTGCCTTATTCTTTCAGTGGGAACCGACCGTTTTTTGGGAGATGTGGATATAAGGCCCAGGTCGAAATTTTTCTCTAAATAAGCCTTCATCCGCTTGATCAGCTCTTCATGCCCCTTAGCATCCCCCACATCCAGAACCACATCCGCATTCACGGCCAAATGCTTTAATTTCCTGATCAGCTTATCAATTTCTGAAATCAGAACCTTTTCGGGATGGGAGGGGTCCAGGGTAATCCAGAATCCTTTGCCCACCCCTTTTAACTTCACAGATCTCACACTTTCAAAATTAATCATCGTATTCTTTGGCAAATTGTATGTTTATAAGAATCATCAGGGGGTTATAAAAAATCAAAGAAACAGTGTCAAGGACTGAATCTTTTGCAAAAGGAGGGA
>DAOWDR010000426.1 GCA_030638935.1 Desulfobacteraceae bacterium
ACTCTTTTGCGTGTAAGTAATTTGAGGCAGCACGCTATAAGTCCAGAGCTGAGAAATCGAATTTTAACAGATTTAGAAAAGAAACTGAAAAATACAGACATTCTGGTTTTTTCAGATTTCAATTATGGTTTTCTCCCTCAGGAACTTGTAGATGAGATTATTATTTACTGTAAAAACAACAATATTATGATGGTTGCAGACAGCCAGTCTTCCTCCCAGGTTGGAGATGTTTCAAGGTTTAATAACATGTTCTTTTTGACACCGACAGAAAGGGAGGCAAGGCTTGCGGTAAGAGATTTTGAATCTGGGCTTGTTGTCCTGGCTGAAAAACTGAGAAAACAGGCGTTGGCCGAAAATATTTTGATCACCCTTGATAAGGAAGGTATGCTTATCCATGAAGGGGTTCCCAGTAGTGAATCGTGGGAGACAGACAGGCTAAAGGCAATGAATCCTGTTGCCACTGATCCTGCAGGCGCCGGAGACTCCCTTCTAACCTGTTCTGCCCTTGCCGCAGCTTCAGGGGCTGATATCTGGCAATGTGCATATCTCGGGTCCCTTGCAGCGGCATGCCAGGTGGAACGCACGGGGAATATCCCTATTTCCCTGGATGATATGATGGCGAAAATGTCAAAATGAGAGCATTATTGCTATCCGCAGGTTTGGGAACACGCTTAAGACCCCTTACAAACTCCATTCCCAAATGCCTGGTCCCCATCAAGGGCAAGCCGTTGATGGAATACTGGCTTGACATGCTTTGCAAGGAAGAAATCACTCCTGTAATGGTTAATCTTCATTACCTTTCAAAGGAAGTTGAAGCGTATATTGAAACAAGTCCATACAGGAAATCTATCACAACCGTGGATGAAGAGGATCTTCTTGGCACAGGAGGGACTCTTTTAAAAAACAGGAATTTCTTTGAAAAGGAGCCGGTTTTTATGGCCCATGGGGATAATCTTTCATTATTCGATATGAGGGATTTTGTCAGAGCACATGATTCAAGGCCTGGACACTGTCAGATAACCATGATGACATTTGAGACTGATACGCCCCAAAGTTGCGGAATTGTTGAACTTGATAGGGACAATGTGGTCTGCGCCTTCCATGAAAAAGTTGAAAACCCACCAGGAAGGCTCGCCAATGGGGCTGTATATATTCTTGAACCTTCAGTCTTTGATTTTTTGGAAAGCCTTGGAAAAGAGGTGATAGATTTCAGTACAGAAGTGCTGCCCCATTATATGGGAAGGATCAATACCTTCCACAACGGCAGGTATCATAGAGATATAGGAACCATGGAAAGCTATCTGAAAGCTCAAAAGGAATTTTCTAAAGCCTGATCTAATCGGTATTTAGATCTTCCATTTTTAATTTTAATTGTTCATAGGCTGTTCTGGCTGCCTCTAGTTGGTCTGTGGCCATGTAGCAATCCCCTATTTTTTTGAGCAGGTTTATGTTGTCGGGCAGATACATAAAACATTTTTCATAGGCCAGGATTGCATCATTATTTTGGCCTGCACTCTCTAAGCTGTCACCGATTGTTTCCCAGTAGGCTGCAAATTTATTGTCCACTTTGATGGCATTATTAAGTGCTTCAATAGCCCTATTAAAATCACCTGTGACAAAAAGTGTATCAATTGTAAGGGAATGAATATCAGAGACAGCTGGTGAGTATTCCATGGCTTCACTAAGGCTTGAAAGGGCAGCTTGATGGTCGTTTTGCGACAAAAGCAGTTTGCTTTTATACAAGAAAATATGGCTTACAAGTTCTGTAGAAAGACAGTTAAATAAACTTTTCTGATCCCTTGCATTTTGGTGCCATTCATTTATCAGTTGTGCGGATTCCCGGTAATCATCTGCATCAATATCTGATTTGATTTTTTCCAGATCTTTTTTTAAAATGATTTCCAGTTCTTCTTTAAGTTCGTTGTTGTCCGGATGATATTTAAGGCCTTTCCCCAGCATATATTTAACGCTTAATTCACGTCCCGGTTGGGTTTTAAAATACCTGGCAAATTTTAGGAAAGTGTCCCCAAGTTTCTGTATATATGAATCAACTTGAAGGGTGAACATGGAATCATATTCCATTGCTGTTTTGAAATAATGGTTTGCCTGTTGGAACATGCTGGATTGAGCAGCCAAACAGCCAAGATAAAAATAAACCTCCCCTGATTCCGGAATTATTTTGGAAAGCTCTTCTAACAGGGGTTTGGCCAGATAATAATTTTTTGAGTTAATATAGAGTCTGGCAAGCTTGAGCTTGTTTGTTTCAGTGTGAGACCCCTTGTGAATCTGTTCCAGGTACCTGTGTTCCTGTTGGTGAAATGATGCGACCATGTTCAGATTGTCTGAGAGCAGAGTCAGTGTTTCTTTTCGAATTTTATTGATGTTAACCAGCCGATTTAAATTTTTTATCAGCCATTCAATGTATTTTTCGGGATCATTTTGAAGGGTTGAGATAACCTGTTTTTGGCGTTCGCTTTCTTTTAATCCCTCCATGGTTATTTCTTCTATAATCTTCCAAACATCCAGTGTGGCGTCCAGATTTTTATGACATTTATCAAGTTTATTAATTCGTTTTTTTTGTGCCTGTGTGAGCCCATCAAAAGAGTGAATGCGTTTACCGGTTTTTTTAATTTTTTTAAGGTCTTTGAGTAGGGAATTTGCAATCTCATCTGCCGTCTTGATCGTTTTTTGTAATTTTTTGGACTTACCCGATATTTTATCGAATTCACCCAGCATTTTATCGGGATTAATGGGGTTTGTTGCTGAATAAAAATCTTTGAGACGTTGAGTGGTATTGATCTTGGTGTAGCAATGTTTGTCCATGGCCTCTTGCAGATTCAGTATTTGGGTGCCTTCAATATTCGCACCCCCCTGGGTTGCATTTATATGGGTTTTTTCGGATTTTGAAATGGCGGATTCAAAAAATTCTTTCATGCTTAAAAATGAACGATTTGTCCGTAAAATTTCTCCGTTGATACCGGTAACCGTTTCCCCCTGGACATGATTGATTATTACATTTGTCGGGGCGGTCCCTTGGAGGACGGTTCCCTTTGCATGGGAGGCGCTGGCAGAGTTTGGGTATGCCAAATCCTGGCCCATAAATATGATGGGATTACACTCTAGCATATGTGCTGCAATGAGGTTTAAGTGGGCCACCGTACTAGCGCCACCGGTTAAAAGTTTCCCCCCGAGCAGGGAATTGAGCCATGCCTCCACAGGCTTTGATGTGAATGTCCAAAATATTTGATCTGCTGGAAAGACCTTGGGCGTTTTTGTGTTTACCCAGGATGCACAGACCAGGGCAATATCTTTAATCTGGGGTACTAAATCGGCAAATTTTTCATAGGTAAGGTCGTTGGGGTCGATACAGGTAACAAAATGCGGGTGAACATTATTTTCCAAAAGAGCCGGGAGCACCGTATCAACTGCTATAATCAGCGCTTTTTCTTGGACCTGTTTCAGAAGATGAATATTTTTATCCAAAGAAGGGCCGCCGGCTACGAGGATGGCTGGAACACCCGCAAATTTATCCTGTAGATTTTCTAATAATTGCTGGTGGTGTATGGTGCTGATATGCTTAAATCGATTGTTCAGAAAATCTTTGCCAAGCAGCCTTGTGGTTGCACCTCCCACATTAAGACCGTTAATGTGGGTAAAAAGGTCATCTTTAAGTTGGTTATATCCCTTGGGATTAAACTTGAATGAGGGCAGATGATGTAAAAGATTTGAACTTTCAAGTTGCAGGGTTCGGGAAGCCTTTGCCAGGGTTTCAGAAACCCCGGCTTCTGTTCCAATACCCAGGATAAGCCTTGGATCTTCAAGTATGGAGGAAAGATCGGTGTATCGAAGGGCCTGGATAAAAATTCCCGGCTCCAATTCAAAGAGCGCCAGCCATTGAATGTGTGGCCTTTCTTTTAGTATATTGAGGGCTGAGTAAAAAAGTCCCATACCAAGGATAGCCACGAAGCCTTTATGGTCCTTGGGCAGCTTTTTCAGGAAGTCTGCATCTTCCTTTTTCGGGTTGGCCCCATTGTGTAATACAATGGCATTCCCCTGGTTGTTTGTGACAGTCAGATTGGCGTTGCCATCGGGTGCAAAAGAGATTTCACCCAAGGCTCCAGGTTTGTCCTCTGTAATACGTTTCCATACTGTTGGATGATTTTTTTCAAGAAGTCCTAGGTTGGACTCGTAGTAGTCTGTGTATGTTTGATTCATTTTTATATCTCCAAAAGCAACAAATCCGGAATTTATATAAATCCTATCCCGGTGTGGGCATGCATGCATGACAATCCCGGTAGATTTTTTTATATAGTTATTTTTTTAAATATCGACAATATTCAAGAGAAAATCAAGCGCCTCTTTTAATTTGTGATTTGCATGATGGAGATATGATCGGAGAATCCCCTTTAAGTTTTAATGGTACTTTGTCGAAAATCAGATAAATATGCAAAGGTGATTTTGCATACCAAGGGATAATATTTTGCATGTATATTATAGAAAAACTTTCTTTTTCTCCTGTGGCATGGAACGGTAAAGTCCCCAGTCTTCATAAATCTGGGCATGGATCTGCTTCAGCTTTTCAGGGTTTGTACCAAGGGAAAGCAGTACTTCAGGAATCGTCTGGCAGTTTTCAAGGGCCAGGCAGTTTGAATCCTGAAAAATCTGGGGCTCATCATCAAAGAACCAGAAGGGATAAATCCGGCAGAAATGAGGGCGGGCTTCGTCGGGTAAAAGACACCCGTTAGTTTCCTTAAAGATGCAGGCATCTCCCTGGGTTTTGAGGTCAAAGTGGGTTTTATTTGCAGGGAAAATTTTATGAACTGAATCAACCATGTCCGGAAAAATGGTCGCCATCTGACTTATAAATTGAGGAGAATTGATTCTGCTGTCCAGAAGCTCTTCTCTTTTTTTGTCTTTAAAAAAACTTAAAATCCTCTCAATCTCAGCCGCTGATACCGGGGCGGGCAGACCCTCATTATTTTCGACCCTCAGTGTACAGCATGACCTTCCCATTGAATCGCATTGTCCGCATATGTTTGGATTTGTCAATATGACCTCTCTTCAGTAATAGATTAATGCACATTCATATTCCAGGGTAAATACTTCCATGTAATTCCAATTTAAATCTTTCTGTCTGGGTAAATTGCATTTTGTGTGCCAATTTAAAAATTTGCCAGCCAGAGGTCTTGTTTATCCTCTGGTTGATATGATTCTGCTAAGAAGTAATTTTTTATTCAGATTCTTTTTCCATGGTGTGTTTGACTCTTTTAGGACGCATTTGAGTGATAAATATGTAATTTTTTTTTAAATCAATCTTTACAGAGGAGAGCTCGTTTAATAAAATAGCCTTGCAGCTATTACCGGAAAAAATTGCCGAATCGATTTTAAGAGCCACGGAATAATTGTTCCGTTGCTTTCCTGCGGGCAAATGGTTCTCAGTCAATCCTTGAAATTTATGTTTGTTTGAATATACAATACAAAGGTGCTGAAGGGTGAAACAGGTAACTTTTAGAGGCATAGGGAATGCTTATTGCATTTGTAAAGGTTATTGTTATGTTTTTAGAGATTAAATGGTGGAGCACAATTCATTTAAAAGAGGGAACAAGGATGTATGTTAAAGGATAAAGTCATTTTAATTACCGGAGGGACTGGCTCCTTTGGGAAAAAGTGTGTTGAGGTTATTTTAAAAAAACATTGCCCGAAAAAAATAATTGTTTTCAGCCGGGATGAACTCAAGCAGTTTGATATGGCACAACTGTTTCCCACGGAAAAATACCCTGTCCGGTTTTTCCTCGGGGATGTAAGGGATAAAGAACGCTTGAAATGGGCATTCCAGGAGGTTGACTATGTGATACATGCCGCTGCCATGAAGCAGGTGCCTGCCAGTGAATACAACCCAACAGAATCCATTAAGACAAATATTATCGGAGCCGAGAATATTCTTAGTATGGCTGCCGAGTGCGGGGTACAAAAAGTGATTGCCCTGAGTACTGACAAGGCGGTTAATCCCATAAACCTTTATGGGGCGACCAAGCTTTGTTCAGAAAAGCTTTTTATTGCGGCCAATGCATTTATGGGGCGTAAAAAATGTATATTCAGTGTGGTTCGCTATGGCAATGTTGTGGGCAGCCGGGGCAGTGTTATTCCCTTTTTTTTGAAGAAACGCAAAGAAGGCGTTTTGCCTATTACCCATCCTGAAATGACACGGTTCTGGATTACACTTTCCCATGGGGTGGATTTTGTTCTCAGGAGTCTTGAAATGATGACAGGCGGAGAAACATTTGTTCCTAAAATACCCTCCATGGGCATTATGGACCTGGCCGGATTTATTGCCCCTGGATGCCCCACCAAAATTGTGGGTATCCGCCAGGGTGAAAAAATTCATGAAACATTGATCAGCAGGGATGAGGCGCGAAATACTTTGGAAGCAGAAGACTATTATTTAATAAAGCCTGAAAATCGCTTTTTTAAAAGCCAGATTGATGAAACCAAGTTTAAACCTGTTCCCAATGATTTTGAATATAATTCCAATACCAACCATGCCTGGATCACAAAAGAGCAGGTTGATAAGATGGTGGAACCCTTTATAAAGGAGAAGTAATGGTTAGTTTTGGTGAGCGAAAACTGGGTGACGGCCATCCCTGTTTTATAACCTTTGAAGCCGGGGCCACCCATGACGGGGTTGGATCTGCCATGACCCTTATCCGTCTTGCTGCCAAGGCAGGAGCAGATGCCATTAAATTTCAGATTTTTGATCCTGACAAATTGGTGGCTGACAAGAAACTTCCCTTTACCTATGATATACTGGCCGACAGAAAAACAGGGGAAACAAGGACCATAACAGAACCTCTCTATGATATCCTTTGCAGAAGATATTTGGAACCTGAACAATGGAAACAAGTTAAAAAATTCAGTGATTCCCTGGGCCTTGCCTTTTTTGCCACGGTGGGGTTTGAGGAGGATATTGAACTTTTAACTGGGTTGAATTGTGATTCAATCAAGATCGCTTCTGCAGATGTTGATCATTGGCCCCTTATCCGAATGGCTGCAAGGACCGGCATGTGCATCCAGCTGGACACAGGGAATGCAAGTATTGGGGAAGTTGAGCAGGCAGTTGAAATATGTAATTTGGAAGGTAATGATAATATCATCATCCATAATTGCCCCTCGGGTTATCCTGCAAGGCTTGAGAGTATTAACCTGAAGATGATCACCACTTTAAAACAGATGTTTCCCCTTTATCCCATTGCATATTCAGACCATACGCCCGGTTGGGATATGGATGTGGCTGCCGTGGCACTGGGTGCAAACCTTGTGGAAAAGACCATCACAACAGACAGGACCATAAAGAGTA
>DAOWDR010000686.1 GCA_030638935.1 Desulfobacteraceae bacterium
ACCTGGATAAATTTTGGGGTGATCTTTGTTTTCCTTGTTATAGGATTTCTAATTGCCATTTATTTCGCCCGGGATCTGAATCTCATATCCCTTGGGGACAAAGCTGCATCAAGCCTTGGGGTGGATATCAAAAAGGTCACCCTCCTGCTTTTGATAACCGGGTCCATGCTGGCGGCTATCTGCGTATCAGTATCCGGCATAATCGGCTTTGTAGGACTTCTGGTTCCCCACATGGTTCGATTCGTTACAGGACCTGACAACAGAAAACTGCTGCCTGTCTCCATGATAGTCGGTGCTTTCTTATTGCTGTTTGCCGACACCATTACCCGGGCAGTGCTGCCCCATGAAATCCCCATAGGAGTTCTAACGGCCCTCATCGGTGGGCCGGTCTTCTGCTGGATATTTAAAAGGAGCAGGTTAGCCTAAGCCCATGGAAATCAACATTCACAACCTAGGTTTTTCCCATGGAGACAATCATGTCATCAAAGATTTGTCTTCCAGGTTTTGTCCGGGGAAATTCTATGGAATTCTCGGCCCCAATGGGAGTGGGAAAACAACTCTTCTGGATCTGATTTCAGGTTTTCTGCCCCCTGACAAGGGAGAGGTGCTCCTGGGCAAAACCAAGATTTCTTCATTGTCCCAAAAAAAAATTGCCCAAATACTCTCTTTGGTATCCCAAAATTATTATATAAATTTCCCTTTTTCAGTGGAAGAGGTAGTAATGATGGGAAGACACCCTTACATTGACAGATTTTCCCATCCATCTCAAACCGATATGGACCGTGTTTCCCAGGTCATGGAGATTACCGGGATATCCCACTTAAAACAGAGGAAAGTCACTGAATTATCAGGAGGTGAAAAACAACGGTGTATTTTTGCCAGGACCCTGTGCCAGGACACACCTGTACTGCTTTTGGACGAAGCTTTCTCAAATATGGACATTAACCATACCCTTCATATGTTAGGCATTCTTAAGGGAATGGTACAAAAGACAAAGGCACTGGTTATCTGTGTTCTCCATGATTTAAATCTTGCGGCAGCCTGGGCAGATGAAATTTTGTTTCTAAAAAATGGAAAGATAAAAGCCCAGGGAAAAACCCGGGAAGTCATGACCAGGGAGAATATTGAACTTGTGTTTAATGTGGAATCAAAGGTTGAATTCAATGAGTATGTTCAGGCAAAACAAGTCTACTTTAAAACCATATAGGGTAAGGCCATATAAGGCCAAACCGTATAAATGGCTGGTGCTGGCTTGGTGCTGCGCCATGATCTTTGCCTCCCAATGCCTGGCAGACACCATCATTGATAGCCGCAGCAGACAAATTAATGTACAGCGCCCCTTTAAACGGATTATTTCCCTTTATGGCGCCCATACGGAAAACCTTTTTTCCCTTGGCCTTGAAGATCAGATCATCGGCGTCTCAGTTAATGACAGCTTTCCTGATCAGGTCCAGGGAAAAATGAAATTTTCCTACCACGACGACCCTGAAAAATTCATTGCAAATATGCCGGATCTGGTATTGATTCGGCCCATGATCGACAATGGATATCCAAATTTTGTTAAGCAGCTTGAAAAATACGGAATTACAGTGGTTTCCCTTCAACCGGCAACTATCCTTGAAATGTATGAGTATTGGTTAACCCTTGGTAAATTAACCGGAAAAGAACGCCAGGCCCAAAAAATGGTTTCTGATTTTCAAGAAAAAACCGCCATGATCAATACACTTGCCCAGGGGATACCACAGAAAAAAAAGGTCTATTTCCAGGCAATCCATTCCCGGATGAAAACCTTTACCCCGGGCTCCATGCCTATTTTTGCCCTGGAAACTGCAGGGGGGATTAATGTGGCAGCCGATGCCAGGGCGTCCCGGAGTACCAATATTGCCATTTATGGCAAAGAACAAATTCTGGACAAAGCTTCTAAAATAGATGTTTTCCTGGCCCAGAAAGGAATTATGAATCCGGTGCACAAAGAGCAGATCATCAATGAACCAGGGTTTAAAATTATCAAGGCAATCAAAAACAACCAGGTATTTTTAATTGACGAAAATATTGTTTCCCGACCGGTCCCCCGACTGTATACGGGTATAGTTACCATAGGGAAGCTTCTCTACCCGGATATTTTCAGTCAACTTAATATAGAAAAGGATTAATAATGAAGAAAACAGGTAAATTATTTGGCGTGGGCGTTGGACCAGGGGATCCTGAACTAATTACGGTTAAGGCTGTCAGGGTGATCAAAGAAGCAGATATTATCTTTACAGCGGCTTCCAGCAAAAACTCATATAGCCTGGCAGTTGAAATAGCCTCTCCCTATATTACACCCACGGCCAGGATTGAACATCTTGGATTCCCCATGACCAAGGAAACAAAAGAAGTGGAGGCGGCATGGATTGCCAATGCAAAGCAGATAGCATCTGTCCTGAACCAGGGCATGACCGCTGTCTTTTTAACTCTGGGTGATCCCACTACCTATTCGACCTTTGGATATATTTTAAAGAAAATGAAATGTATAATGCCGGAAGCCGATATTGAAACCATTCCAGGAATCACCTCTTTCCATGCGGCATCAGCCAGGTTAAACAGAATATTGGTGGAAGGGGAAGAATCTCTGCTGGTCACCTCGGGTGCCTTTGGGGGAGACCGGATACGACAGGTCGGAGAGGTGGAGAATGTAGCCATTGTAAAAGCCTATAAAAATATAACAGACATTAATATGGCTCTGAAAGATGCCGGCCTCCACGCAAAGGGAGTGGCTGTTTCCAAATGTGGGCGTAAAAATGAAGAAATCATAGAAAACCTGAATGATCTTGAAACAAGGGACCCCGACTACTGGACATTGATTCTGGCATCAAAATGAAAAAAAAGCAGATCAATTATAAGAAACTGTACCTGTCGGTTCTATTCACACTGATCATATTGGGCGCAAGTACCCTCTATTTTGATACCCTGTCTCTTGCCTCAAGCATCAAAAAGCTTGGGCTGCCCCTGGTGCGGCTCATGGGATTTATCACCATTGGTCTTTTGGCCGGCCAGGTCATTGAAGCCATGGGCTGGACAAGACAGGTGGCTGTTCTGGCACGGCCTTTATTCAGGTACTCCAAAATGGGGAACCATTGCAGCGCTGCTTTTACCATGGCCTTTATATCAGGGGCTGCTGCCAACGCCATGCTTTTGGAATTTTATGAAGAAAAAAAAATTTCAAAACTTCAACTATTTCTGGCAAATTACATAAACCAGTTTCCGGCATTTTTTCTTCATCTTCCCACCACCATATTCATTGTGCTTCCTTTGACGGGAATAGCGGGTGGGTTTTATTTTTTAATCACCTTTTTGGCCACTTTGGTTAGAACCCTTTGTTTTCTCGGGTTTGGGCATTTTTTCCTCAAAAATCCGAAAAAATTAAAACCTGAAAAGATAAATCCAAAAGGATTTGACTCCCATGGACAAAATAAAGCGACTCCTTTTAAAGATGGAATAAACCCCGTTAAAAAGCCAGATGGGCCTGCTCTTTTAAAAAGCATACAAAAGCGGTTGCCTGTTCGTATTGCCAATATTTTCACCTGGGTGCTTCCCATTTATACCCTGGTATACATATTAAATGTGAATGGCTTTTTTGACTATTTGAACCAGACACTATCGTCCTATGTAACCATAAGCCTGATGCCCGTAGAATCCTTGTCCATTGTTATTTTAAGCTTTGCTGCCGAATTCACCTCGGGATTTGCCGCAGCAGGAGCCCTGATGAATGCGGGAGTCCTCAGCGTCAAACAAACGGTGATTGCACTGTTGCTCGGCAATGTCCTGGCCTTTCCCATCCGGGCCCTTCGTCATCAGTTGCCTCGGTACATGGGAATTTTTTCTCCCAAGATGGGATTACAATTGTTATTATCAGGACAATTTTTCAGGGTATTAAGCATTATTTTCATTGGAACCTTATATTATTTGGCGGTGTAGCATGAATCCAATAAATGTCATAGGAATCGGTCAGGGCAAAAAAAATCTGACACCAACACATCTTGCGCTTATCCAGGCGGCAGATCTACTGGTGGGGGGCAGGCGTCACCTTGAGATCTTTGCCGATCATGGAGGGAAAACCCTTGTGATCACCGGCGCAATTGAGCATGTTATTGACCAAATCAAAGAAGAGATGCTTGATAAAAAGATAGTGGTGCTGGCATCGGGAGATCCGCTGTTTTATGGAATCGGCAGCACTCTTTCCAGATATATAGATAAAAAATATCTTTTGATCCATACCAATATTTCATCGGTGGCGGCAGCCTTTGCCGCCATTGGTGAGCCCTGGCATGATGCAAAAATCATCAGTCTCCACGGGAAAGCCTGCCAGGAGTATCCCTTCTCAAGCCTGGCAGGGGAAACCAAGATTGCCTTTTTAACGGATCAAACCATGGACCCCGTCTTTATTGCATCCATGTTGATCAGCCGGGAGTTAGATGGATTCAGATTTTGTGTGCTGGAAAACCTGGGAGATGAAGAAAAAGAAAAAATATCCTGGTTTGATGATTATTCCAGGGTGGCTGCCCATAAATTTGACCACCCAAATATTGTTGTTCTTTTAAAAACCGATAATCTCCGGGAAAATGTTTCACCTGAAACACATATCGGCATGGATGATGCCATGTATCGTCATTCCAAAGGGTTGATCACCAAATCGGAAATCCGGAGTATTACCCTTTCCAAATTGGAATTGGTTAGAAAAGATCATATTCTATGGGACATTGGATCCGGTTCAGGATCTGTTGCCATAGAAGCATCCTTTCACATACCCTGGGGACAGGTCTTCACCGTGGAAAAAAACCGGGAAAGAATCGGTGATATCATCCACAATATACAAATGTTTAACCAATCCAATATTAAAATTCTGAATCTGGATTTTCCTAAAGGATCAGACCAATTAACTGATCCCGACAGAATTTTTATTGGCGGAGGCGGCAGCCATCTTGAGCAGATTATGAATACCTGCTGCCTTCGCCTCAAACAACAGGGTACAATTGTTATCAATACAATATTGATTCAGAACATGGAGACAGCCATACGGGTTTTAAAACAGAACGGATTTTCCCCGGAAATGGTTCACATCCAAGTATCCCGGTCAAAACCCATGCCCTATGGTGACAGACTGGAACCATTAAACCCTGTCTGGATAATTTCAGGCAGAAAACCAATAAGCAAGGCTGAGCAACAATGAGCAATAATGAGAACAAAGTAATTTTTGCAGGTGCCGGTCCCGGTGATCCGGAACTGATGACCATCAAATCCATGAAAGCATTGGAATCGGCTGATCTTATAATATACGCAGGGTCACTCGTTCCCGAAGCTGTTCTTTGCTGGAAGGGCAGTAATACGGAGACCATTTCCAGTGCCGGAATGGATCTGGATCAAATCATAGATAAGATCAAAACATATCATGAGCTTGGTAAAAAAGTGGTACGCCTTCACACGGGTGATCCCTCATTATACGGAGCTATTTTTGAACAGATCCGGGAGCTTCAGAAACTGGGCATTCCCTATGGGGTTCTCCCCGGGGTGACGGCTGCCTTTGCCGCATCTTCCAGAATGGGAATGGAATATACCCTGCCCGAAATTAGTCAGACCTTGATTTTGACCAGGATTTCAGGCCGGACCCCTGTGCCTGAAAGCGAAGATCTGGAAAAGCTAGCCGCCATAAAATCCTCCATGGCCATATATCTGAGCATAGCACATGTAAAAAAAGTTCAAATAATTTTGGAAACCCACTACGGCAAAAAAGCCTTGTGCGCAGTTGCCTATAAGGTGAGTCACCCGGAAGAACAAATTTTTTATCCCAGGATACAGGATCTGGTAAAAACCTGTCAAGAAAACAATATCACCCGCCACGCCCTGATAATAGTTGGTAAGGCAGTTGAAGCCAGCAGGGGAAACCAGGACTTAATTCAATCTAAATTATATGACCCAGGTTTTTCCCATGGTTACAGAAACGCTTCAACAAAATAATAATTCATCTCCTTCCATTGCAGTCTGGGCCATTACCCCCAACGGGCTGATCCTTGGGCAAAATATCTGTGCTAAAATTTCAGGGGCCAGGCTCTTTGTGGCTGAACAACTGACAAAAAATTCAATTCCAGAGCTGTCCGGTCGGGAAATTGAAGTATTAACCTTTGAAAAATTATCAGAAGAACTTCTTCGGCAATTTAACCGGTTTTCATCCCATATTTTCATTTTCTCAACCGGCATTGCCGTCCGCATGCTTGCCCCCCTGATTAAATCAAAAACCACAGATCCCGGGGTTGTTGTCGTTGATGACAGGGGGATTCATGCCATCAGCCTGCTGTCAGGCCATTTGGGCGGAGCCAATCGCCTGGCCCAGGAGATTGCAACACTCATCAATGCCAGGGCCGTGGTCACAACCGCAACAGATATTAATAACTTGCCCTCCATTGACATGCTTGCCCAGGAAAACAATCTCCAAATTGAAAATCCCGGCGCCATCAAACATGTCAACATGGTCTTCCTTAAAAAGGGTACCATGGATGTTTATGATCCGGCAGGCTGTATAAGAAAACTTATACCAAAAAAGTTTATCTGCAACCAGGACATCCCA
>DAOWDR010000066.1 GCA_030638935.1 Desulfobacteraceae bacterium
AACCCAATTATAACGGGTTGGCTTGCCATCAATGATTTCAGGAAACTCCCATTCATTAAATCTATCTTCCATAATCTGTATTCCCCATGAATTCTTCTGCTGTAACATGTCCTTCCTGGTGGACGCCTTCCCGCTTATACACTTGGACAATCGTCAATATGAGTATTTTCACGTCAAGCCTGAAACTTTGATTATCCACATACCAGACATCCAGTTTAAATTTTTGCAGCCAGGAGATTGAATTGCGGCCGTTGATCTGAGCCCAACCGGTAATTCCGGGCTTAACATCATGCCGTCGGGCCTGGTCCGGCGAATATCTTTTTAAATATTGCATCAAAAGGGGTCTGGGTCCCACAAGACTCATGTCACCCTTTAAAACATTGGTCAGTTCCGGCAGTTCATCCAGGCTCAACTTTCTTAACAAAGCACCAAACCGGGTCATCCTGTTTGCATCCGGCAAAAGGTTTCCCTTATCATCCCTTTCATCTGTGAGTGTACGGAATTTATACATGAGAAACGGGGATCCATTTAATCCCGGCCGTGTCTGCCTGAATAGTACAGGGGAGCCCAATTTAGTCCGGACCAGTGCCGCAATTGCCACAAGCAGGGGCATGGAAACAACAAATAAAATAAGGGAGATGGAAAAATCAAAAAATCGTTTCATATTATTTGGCGTCCCCCCCCCCTGATGAATCGGACGAACCGGATGAACCTGGGGAATATTCCGGGATAATTTTTTTTAACAGCACTCTGATATTGTCGGCATTTCTATTTTGAGCCTCTTTTTTCAAATTTTCAAACTCTCCATCCAATGTGTCCATCACCATGCCGAAGCTGTTGAGCACCATGATTTTACGATGTCCTGTGGGAACAACATTTTCCTGATCCGTTATCAATTCTTCATACAACTTTTCCCCCGGTCTTAATCCTGTGTACTCAATCTTTATATCAACCCCGGGTTCAAGCCCTGAAAACCTAATCAAATCCCTTGCCATGCTGTCTATCTTGACAGGTTTTCCCATCTCAAGGATAAAAATCTCACCGCCCTTTCCCATGGAACCTGCCTGGAGGATCAACTGGCAGGCCTCGGGAATCAGCATAAAATATCTTATCATATCAGGATGGGTAACCGTTACCGGTCCGCCCTCATTAATCTGTTTCTTGAAAAGAGGGATGACACTTCCGACACTGCCGATCACATTTCCAAACCTTACCGTGATAAAGCTTGTTTTTGACCCTTGGAGATTATTCATATTCTGGACCAAAATTTCAGCGATCCGTTTACTGGTTCCCATCACATTGGTGGGGTTTACAGCTTTATCTGTGGAGACAAAAACAAATTTTTCACATTTAAATTTATGGGTAACCTCAACAAGGTTCCGGGTCCCTTCAATATTATTTTCCACTGCCTTCCAGGGATGTTTTTCCAACATGGGAACATGCTTGTATGCTGCGGCATGGAATACAATATCAGGCTGAAACTCTTCAAATATTTTATTCAACTCCATTTTATTCTGGATATCCCCTAGAACCGGTATGACATCAACATCCTGAAAACTTTTTTTAAGTTCAAGATCAATCTCATAAAGGGGACTTTCCGCTCTTTCAAAAAGGATAATTTTTTCAGGAAAATATCTGCAGATCTGACGGCAAAGACCGGTTCCTATGGAACCACCAGCCCCCGTAACAAGCACCAGCTTATTGCCAAGATATTTTCCAATTTCCGCTTTATCAAGTTTAACAGGCTTCCTGCCTAAAAGATCACGATACTCAACATTTCTAATGGAGCTGATATTTATTTTTCCATCAATCACTTCCCCCATATTGGGAATAGTTTTAAAATTAATATCTGCTTTTTTGCATAACCCCAGAATATGTCTCATCCGTTCCGAACTTGCATTGGAAATTGCAATGATGACCTCATCCACATCTGTGGATTTCACCGTATGTTCAAGCTCATCAATCACATTTAAAACAGACACCCCGTGAATCTTTCTTCCTATTTTAGAAATATCATCATCCAGAAATCCGATCACATGGGACTGTACATAAGGATTCTCAATAAATTCCCTGCATATTTTCTGGCCGCAATCACCGGCACCGACGATAATAACCCCTTTGCCTTTTCTCTTTCCGCTTTTAAATATTTTCAGGAAAGAATTGAACACTGCCCGGAAACCAATATCTTCTGTAAACTCTTCAAAGCACAGCCTGGTAATGATTCGAACACTGAGAATGGACATGAGGGTGAGGCACCAGTCAATGATGAAAACAGATCTTGATACCATTTCAAACCGGTTTTTAAAAAGAACAAAGACAATCAGCCCAAAGGTTGCTACGGTGCACGCTTTAACAATGTTCATCAAATCATTAAGGCTTGTATACCGCCACATGCCTTTGTATAAATCAAAAAAATAAAA
>DAOWDR010000175.1 GCA_030638935.1 Desulfobacteraceae bacterium
AACCCAATCAAACCCAATTCGACAAACCCCCGCTCTTGAAAACCCCCATTTTCCCCCAAATACCACCAAATCATTTTTCCAGCGCAATTAAGTCCTCATATGTCTGTCGTTTGCGGATGATTCTGAACTGATCGCCGTCCACCAGCACTTCGGCGCACATGGGACGGGCATTGTAGTTGCTGGCCATGGTATAGCCGTAAGCACCCACACTAAAAACCGCCAATAGGTCGCCTCGCTCAACCGTCGGCATGGCCCTGTTTTTTGCAAAGTAGTCTGTTCCCTCGCAGATGGGGCCCACCACATCAACCACTTCAGTATTGTCCATTTCCAGGCCATTAATACGTTTTTCAGGAATGAAGTTCTCACCGGCCTTGGTTGGCCAGATAAAGTGAAACGCTTCATACAAACACGGGCGAATCAAATCGTTCATGCCCCCATCAACAATCACGAACTTTTTTTGTCCGCTTGTTTTTTTAAACACTGTGCGCGTCAGCATGATCCCTGCATTGGCAATAATACTTTTTCCCGGTTCGAGAATCAGTTTCAGGTTTGCAGCTTTCAATAGCGGCACGATTTTCTCGGCATAATCGGCGGCAGAGGGCACGGTGGCCGTCTCGTAATCAGCCCCGTAGCCGCCGCCAAGATCGAGTTTCTCAATGGTATAACCCTTGCTGCGCAAGGTTTCGACCAGCGGAAGGATCTTTTTGACATAGTTGACATAGGGGTCGACAGTTTTGCCGCCCGAACCTAGATGCACATGAATCACCGACATATCGACGACTCCGTTGCCTGCATATTTGTCATAAATTTCAAGCGTTCGTTCGATATCAATACCGAACTTGGTTTCCTTAACACCTGTTGTCGTATACTTGTGGGCATCATAATTGATATCAGGATTGACCCGCAGTGCGGATTTGGTTGTTTTGCCGTGTACTTTGCAAAGTTTGATAAGGTTCTCAAGTTCCACTTCTGATTCAATATTGAAACAGCCTATTCCGGCATCCAATGCCTCAATAATCTCAATATCTGTCTTGCCCACACCTGCAAAGACAATTTTGCCCATGTCAGCTCCAGCCTGTTTGGCTCGGTACAGTTCTCCTCCGCTGACAATGTCGAAGCCGCTGCCCGCAGCAGCCAAATCCTTTAGGATATGAATATTACTGCATGCCTTGATTGAATAGCAAATCGTCGTGTCAATGCCGGCATAGGCAGTTTGAATTTTTTCCAGATGATCAAGAAAGGTTGCCTTGCTGTAAATATACACAGGTGTACCGACTTTTTTTGCAATCGTCTCAACATCCACACCCTCAGCAAATAAATTCCCGTTCTTATAATTAAATGAATCTATGACGAACCTCCTTTTATTCTATTATTATCTTTTTGTAATTATCATACCACCACGGCTAACTGCAAGTGTTTGGTTGGCATGGAAGCAGATACCTATTCCCGATTGAAATAGTATGAATTTTATGCCATTGAATTCTGATTTTTATTCAACACGTCACGAATTTTTTTGGAAAGATCCTTCATCACAATCGGCTTTAATAAAAACCCATTAATGCCCAGAGATTCTGCCTCTTCTTCAGAGATGGTTTCGCTGAACCCTGTGCAAAGTAATATGGGAATATCAGCGCGTATTTTAACCAATTCAGCCGACAGTTTATCTCCAGGCATATTGGGCATAGCCATATCAGTGATTACCAAGTCAAATTTGTCCGGGTTTTCACGAAACGCTTCAAGGGCATCGGTGCTGTTGGTACATGAAATAACCTTATACCCTAAACGCTCCAGCATTTTTTTTTCCATTGTAAGAATAGCTTCTTCATCGTCTACAATCAGAATTTGGTCTGTTCCACCCTTTATTTCCGTATGGGTCTGGAAGCTATGTTTATTAAAAGTATTTTTTTCTATTGGAAAATAAACTTTGAATTCCGTTCCTTTACCAGGCTCGCTTTCAACCTGGATAGAACCATTCATGCTTTTAACAATACCGTGTACAACTGATAATCCCATCCCTGTTCCCTTGCCTTTTTCCTTAGTGGTAAAAAAAGGATCAAAGATTTTTTGTGTTAACTCTTTATTTATTCCTTTACCTGTATCAGCTACAGTCAGGCAGGCATAAGCACCGGCTGTTATATCAGAGTTTATTACATGTTTATCTAATTCAATTTCCTTGAGGCTTACCTTCAGATCTCCTCCTACAGCCTCCATGGCATGATAGGCATTGGTGGTAAGGTTCATTACAACCTGATGAATTTGTGTTGGATCGGCCTTGATTACACCACATTCAGACTGGATATTTTGTTTGATCTCAATTGTTGCGGGGATAGAAGACCTGATAAGTTGTAATGCTTCCTTGATAATAGGCTGCATTTTTATAAGTTTTAATTCGCTGCTCTCTTGGCGGGAAAATGTGAGTATCTGTTTTACAAGATCCCTGGCTCTTAATGCTCCTGTATAAATCTCGCCAAGGCCATTGCGGAATGGGCTGTCCTCGGAAACATCCTCTAAAAGCATTTCAGTGTGGCCGACTATGGGAAAAAGAATATTGTTAAAATCATGGGCAATTCCACCGGCTAATGTTCCGATTGTTTCCATCCGCTGGGATTGATGGAGTCTTGACTCAAGTTTTTCTTTTTCTTTTTCACTTTGTATTCGTTCGATTTCACCGGATACTTTGGTTGCAATCACTTTTAATATGTCCCTGGTATGCTCAGGCAGCTTCAGTTCCTGGCGGGATATTCCGCATATGATCCCTATGGCTTTTCCTTCCCTGTTTTCAAGAGCTGCTCCCACATAACCGACTGCTTTCATTTTAATTAAATTTGAGTCATCAGGGAACAGGGCACTGACATTTTTCGGGTAAGCACAATAACATCTTCTCGCAGTTTCATCACAGGGACTGCCTTTCAACTTATATGAATAGTTTTTGACATATTGGCGGTCCATTACCATTGAGACTGCCTTTACCACATTGTCGTCTTGAATTTCTCCAACAATGGCACATTCGCAATCAAGCCATTCACATATTTGTACAACAATTTTATCAAAATAATCATGGCCAATTATACCCATGGTATTTTCAACAATGGTTTGAAAATCTTTTTCAGCCTGCTTTATCTGTGTAATATCCCTGGTAACTCCTTCTATACCCAGTATTCTGTTTTCTTTATCTTTGTAAAAATGAGCATTTGTGGAACCCCAAAAAGTGGAGCCGTCCTTTCGTTTTAATTGCACCTCATAATTATTAACATGATTGTTTTTCTTAAGTACTGCCAGAAATTTTCCCCTTTCTTCAGGTCTAACATATCCTTCTTTGGCAATATCCATCCCAATGGCTTCTGCCACTGTATAGCCCAGGTATTTATTGACAGATTGAGATATGAAGGTAACCTTACCCTCCATGTCTGTCCGATAACGTAAGTCCGGAGCATCTTCAATAAGAGTTCTGTAGCGTTCTTCACTTTTAATCAAAGCTGATTCGATTTTATATCGTTCTTCTAGTACTTTCTCCAATTCCTTGTTTTTCTTTTCAAGAACCGACTCAATATTCATCCTTGTGGTGAATTCTTTATTAATACGTTTAATCATATTATTGAAAGACTCAACCAGCAGCGTAATTTCATCCGGTATTTTTGTTAAAGGAACTTGGTAAATTTTAAGGTCCTTTTCAGTA
>DAOWDR010000619.1 GCA_030638935.1 Desulfobacteraceae bacterium
CAAGGGCAGTGGCCACGGCTTCGGAATAGGCCTGGATCAATCCCCGGATCCCAAGTTTTACCCCGCCATATTGGCGGGTCACCACTGCGGCGACCTGGCTCATCCCATGGCTGTGCAATGCATTGAGCATGGGTTTGCCTGCTGTGCCCCCGGGCTCCCCGGAATCTGAGCTATGGTAAATTTCCCCCTTGTCCCCCACAATATAGGCCCAGCAATTATGGGTGGCTGTTTTATTCTCCTTTGAAATCTTTGTAATAAAAACCTTTGCCTCCTCAAGTGAAGCTGCAAAGGCCAGGGAACAGGTAAACACAGACCGCTTGATTTTAATCCGGGCAAAGCGGACAGGATCTGTTTTTACTGACCCCACAGAGTAATAATATTTTTTTTCTTCCATTGAATCCTAGGCCCTTATTTGCAAAATCTTTTATTTCTATAAACCCGTTTTTAGGATCATACAAAAACCCGTCAAATTAAACCAGTGGATTCACAGGCAGGGTCTGTATTGACATAATAAACAAATAAATCTACCATGGATGCAAGTTAAAAATTCAAAAACACTCACTGGGTGAAAAATTAAATAATTATGGGAATACAAATGGATCCGAGCCAGATATATTCGGCCTTGAGAAAAAAAATCATTCACCTGGAATTAGCTCCTGAAAGCGTTTTGAATTTAAGTGATCTGGCAAAAGAATTTAAGGTAAGCCGGACGCCCATCAAAGAGGTATTGATTTCCCTCCAGGCGGAAGAGTGGATAAAACGCCATGGATCACATTTCATTGTTACCCCCCTAAGCCTTGAGAGAATAAGGGAGATCACGGAGATACGATTGGTCATGGAAGTCCAGGCCAATATCTGGGCCATGGAACGGATCACCCCGGAAGAAACAAAAGCCCTTACAGCCATCCAGGAAAAGATAGGGACATTCAACGAATCCAGCAGCAACCAAAGCATTGTCGATTTTGATTTTACCATCCACCACTTTATCTTCCAGGTTGCCAAAAACCTTCACCTGGCAAAAATTCTGGAACGGATACTAAGCCACTATTTAAGATTCTGGCTCTCCATCCCCCGGCAAATCGATCATAGGGTCTTCTTCAGGGAATCCCTGGAATTGATCGAGGCCATCTGCGGCAGGGATGAAACCCTTATCCGGGAACACACCACCCGCCACATCCAAAACTCTGTTGCCCAGATCATGGGAACCCGCTAAACAACTTTCATTAACCTGTTATTTTTTTCATCCAGTGTAAGCCCTGACTATCAATTGGTGTACCCAGAGCTATTCAATTATTTCTTGACTTGCATGCAATTTAAATTTATCTTAAATTTAAAATAAATTTATCATGGATTCTTCATCCATACATTAAAACAGGAGATTTTAAATGGAAGATCTTATTTACCTGGACAATGGTGCCACTTCATTTCCAAAACCCGAGGCTGTCTATACATTTATGGACAAATTTTACCGGAATAACGGAGTCAGTCCGGGTCGGTCTGGGTATGATCTTTCCATTGAGACCGGCAATATTATTGAAGATACCCGCAAAACCATGGCCGCCTATTTTAATGGCAAAGACCCAAACAGGCTTATTTTTACCGCCAATTCCACCGATGCCCTCAACCTGGCAATAAACGGCCTTCTTAGCCCAGGCGACCATGTGATCACCACCACCCTTGAGCACAATGCAGTTCTACGCCCCCTCCATCACATGGCTTTATACAATGATGTTGAAGTTGATTATCTTCCCTTTGACAAAAATGGCTTTATTAACCCAAAAGATTTTGTATCTAAATTTAAAACCAATACCCGTCTGGTGGTGGTCAACCACGGCTCCAATGTCATTGGAACGGTCCAGCCCTTAAAAGAAATTGGTAAACTCTGCAAGAAAAAAGGTGTTACCTTTCTTGTGGATGCATCCCAGACTGCCGGGAAACTCCCCATTGACATAGAAGATATGAACATTGATGTAATTGCATTTACCGGCCATAAATCCCTTTTAGGTCCCACAGGCATAGGCGGACTCTATGCAAAGAAAAATGTGACCATTAAACATACCAGAGCCGGCGGAACCGGTGTCAGATCAGCAGAGAAGCACCATCTTGAAGAATACCCCTACAGGCTTGAATACGGGACCCTTAATACGGTGGGGATTGCAGGTCTTTATGCCGGGATCAAATGGGTGATGGACCAGGGGATTGACAAAATTCACCGCCATGAGATGGCCTTGACCGAGCAACTCAGAGACGGACTGGATAAAATTGAAAATGTGGTGACCTATTGCAGCGAGGACCTGACCAACCACATTGGAGTGTTGAGTTTTAATGTCAAGGGCTTTGAAGCGGCAAACACCGCCACCATTTTGGACGGAGATTACAATATTGCCTGTCGAAGCGGCCTGCAATGCGCCCCCCTGGTCCATGAACAACTGGGGACAGATCAAATTTCCGGAACTGTTCGCATGGGGCTTGGCCCCTTTAATACCAGGGAACATGTTGCCCATGCCATTAAGGCAGTATCAGAAATAGCCGGCTTCTACTCAAAAAAAGGCTGATTGCAATTTAGGTATAATACTAATCCAAAAGTCGTCTTAAAGTGGATGACAGGGCATTGACTTCAACCGGCTTGCTTAAAAAACCTTTAATACAGCAGGCATCATCCCGGCTTTTGTCAATGGAGTCTCCAAGACCGGTGCAGAGGATAATCAATAGGTTAGGATTAATTTTGTACATCTTTTTTGCCAGGTCAAATCCGTTCAAATCAGGCATGGTCAGATCGGTGATGACCACATCAAATAATTCCGGATTTTCCTTATAAGCGGCCAGGGCCCTAAGGCTGTCCGTAAAACAGGTGACCCCATACCCCAGTTTTTCAAGCATGTGAGTGTGCATGATCGCCACCTTTTTATCGTCATCCACCAGAAGAACCCGTTCTGTACCCATCTCCACCTTCAGGTCAGGCATAGTCTCTTCCCAGACATCCCCCCGTTTCCTGCAGACAGGAAAATAAATTAAAAACTTCGTCCCGTCACCTTTACAGCTTTCAACCCTGATATGCCCCCCATGGCTTTCAACAATACCATGGACAACAGATAGTCCTATACCAGACCCCTTTCCCTCCTCTTTGGTGGAAAAATAGGGTTCAAATATATTGGTAATGATATCCTTATCAATACCGTGTCCGGTATCAGCCACTGACAAGAAGACATACGCCCCGGGCGTCATTCTCTCTTTTTCAGATGTTGACGGGTGAATATTGATTCTGGCCAGGGATACTTCCAAGAGCCCACCGCTTTTTTCCATGGCATGGTAGGCATTTGTCACAAGGTTCATGATCAATTGGTTGATCTGGATCGGGTCTGCCATAATATACCCAGCGTCTTTATCAATGCTGATATTAATTTTTATGGTTGACGGTAAAAAAGACCTGACAAGGCCCATGGATTCCGCCACTGCATTGGCAGCCTTTACAAGAACCTGCTGATGCTCCTTTTGACGGCTGAAGGTAAGGATCTGATTGACCAGATCCTTGGCATGCCTGGCACAATCCAAAATAATGCTGACATGTTCTTTTTCCGAACCATCCTTCCTTGTGTCCATCAACAGCATCTGGGCATAGCCTGATATGGGGGACAGCACATTGTTAAAATCATGGGCAATGCCCCGGGCAAGGGTGCCGATTGCTTCCATTTTCTGGGCATGGAACAATTGTTTTTCCAGGGTCTTTCGCCGGGAAATATCCATTGCCATGGCCCTGATTTCAACAATTTCATCATTTTTTTCTTTTATGGCATCAATGGAAAGACTGATCCAGAGCCTCTCCTTATTTCTCTGGACCATGTCAATTTCCAAATCATTGACAGCCCCCTCTTTTTCAAGGGTTTTCCAGATTAAATGAAAATTTTGATCAGCTTCTTTTTTATCTGCAAACAGATCTTGTGCATTTTTCCCGTATAATTCGGATTTATCGTATCCCGACAAAAGACAGGCTTCCTGGTTGCAGCGAAAAATATTCCCGTGACGGTCAATTGAAAGATAGGCAATGGGGGCGTTTTCGTAAAGGTCCCTGTATCTTCTCTCATTTTCAGCCAGATTCAAATATGCCTTGCGAAGATGGGCCTCTTTTCGCCAGAGAAGTTCAGCCCCTTTTTTGCCCTTTAATTGTCCAAGATAGGCAAGGGAAGAAGTTTCAACCAATTTGATCAACAGGTCAAGCCTTTGTCTCAGTTCTTTTTCCCTGATAAACTTGTTGTCACGAACATCCATCAGTCCCTGATCTGCCGTATTGAGGACAAGAATACCGTAATCGGGCAGGATGATATAAATGGAATTTGTTGATTTAAAATGCTTTACAATCCTGGTATCCACCTTAATCCGATTTTCAGGCCGGTTAATCCGAATACCGTCATAAATAAAAAAGGAGATGTAGTGATACCCGTCGATATCCTCGGTTTCACGGATAAACCGGCCCGTATCCGGGCAGATGATGATGCTGATACCTTTTTTGTAATAATCTGCGCAGTTTCTCAACACATAGGAGATAATACCGTCATTATCCGTAAATTCCCCCTCCAATGATCTTTTATAAAAAAGAACAGGACTCAGCTTCCTGGCCGTAACGATATATGTTCCAAAAAGCCTTAGGACGAGGCCACTCACCCCTTTCCCATTCAATTTATCCATGATCC
>DAOWDR010000451.1 GCA_030638935.1 Desulfobacteraceae bacterium
CAAAATTCAGTCTCAAATTTTTGACAAGTTTATTGCTCCCCTGCTAAGATTGTTGCCCTTTGCACCCCAATTATTCTCACGAGGAGATCGACCTTTAAAAATGACCTTTGAAGACCAGCTAAAAGCCCTGGTATATTTTCATCTTCAGGAGCATAAATCGGCGCGCCACTTGATTCAGGATATGGAAGAAAGTGATTTTGCCAAACAAAACATCGCTCCAGATGGGGGGATTAGTCGCAGCAGTTTCTCTGAGGCAATCAACCACCGGGGGCTTGAACAATTACAATTTCTTTTTGAAAACCTTATCAATTACGATTCTATTCATAAAATTCTCAGCTTTTACTGCAGATAGAAGTCAGTGGTCTTTCGTGATCATGTTGACCCGACGGAGCAAGTCCCGGTGAACGGAATCATACCCTTTGTTCTTCCCATTGACCATAATGACAAAGGGATATAACCGTTTGTCATTTCCGCGAATGAAGCCGGCCCGGCATCTGACATCGGACAGGGTGCCGGTTTTATAATATTCCTTTCCCTTGATCTCCAAAAGGCCATGAAACGGCATAAACTCCATTAGAATCTTTAGCATCTGGTTGGGAGAGATCCTGTTCTTCCTTGAAATGCCAGAGCCTTCTGCAATGGTTAATTGTGTCAGCCCTAATTTTTCCCGGCTAAATGCATCAAGAACTTTAACACCCTTTGCAAGTGTGGCAGGGGATCCTTCTTTGTCTGCTCCCATGGCCAAAATCAGCTGGTTTGCCATAAAATTATTGGAATATTTCAAAAGCTTTTGAATGATCTGATCCAATGTAAAAGGAGACTCAAAGGTAAATGTCTGTCCCTTTGTCGGATTAAAATACCCCTGGCTAACTATGCCTGTGACAGGCACTCCCTTTTTTTTAAGAAAAAATTTGATCAGTAACCCGGGATAATCACTGCGCTGGTTTGGGGAAAGTAAAATTCTGCCCTGTTTTTGGCCCGAGGCTTTAATCTCCTCCAAAAATGAAGGGAGCAGGGGGGTCTGGGGTTCTGCACTTACATATCCTTTTTGGGTGGGGTTCCATTTAAATGACAGGGTATTGAAGTTTGCGCACAGGGCCCCGCTTGTGGCATCATAGGGGTTTAAGGAATTTCCTGTCCCCGGGATCTGGATATCTTGATGGAAAAATGAGTGGTCCAGGATAATGTTATTGACAGTTCTCGCCTTTGTTTTTGCTAAAATTTGTCCGCACAGATCCTGGAGCACTTCGGAAATAAACAGGGGATCTCCAAATCCTTTGATATAAAGATTTTTAGTGATTTTGTCATAGGCATAGAGGGTCTTAAACCGATGATCCATCCCAAAATAATCTGCAGCAGCAAGGCTGGTGAGGATTTTCAAGATGGAAGCCGGGGTGAATGGCCTGTCTTTGTTCCGGGAATATAAAATTTTTCCCTGGTCATCGGCCAATATGACCCCTGCTTGTTTGTCCATGGCCATTGCCGGTAGGGTAATAAAAAGCCATAGCATGCACAGGGAAAGAGCAAATTGTAAAATTTTTTTATTCATCCGGTTTATACGTCTGGTTTGGTAAACTGTTTTTATTGGCCTGAGTTGTTGTAAAATGCCTTATATCCTTTATAAGTCATATACACATCTGCTTTGCCTGCCACCTCAAATGGAGAGTGCATGGATAAAATAGCAGGTCCGCAATCAAGGACATCCATGCCGAACTTGGCAAGAAATTTTGCCACTGTTCCTCCTCCGCCCTCATCGATTTTTCCCAGTTCACCGGTCTGCCAGGCAATTTCATTCCTGTTGAACAGGGTTCTGATACGGCCTACAAATTCGGCGCTGGCATCATTGGAACTTGATTTTCCTCCAACCCCGGTAAATTTTGTCAGGCAGATGCCATACCCGAGTCTGGGGGCATTTAATTTTTCATGAACCTCTTTAAAATCCGGATCCATGGCGGCATTTACATCTGCAGACAGGCACTCGGAGTTGATCAATGTTTTTCTCAGACATCTATTGTCAGTTGGCTCCTTGTTCAAAAACAGCAGGTCTGAGATAAAATCTTCCAAAAAACTGGATTTTGCACCTCCGCTGCCTTCACTGCCGATCTCTTCCTTGTCAAAAAAAAGGGCAATGGCTGTTTTTTTCGGGGATGGAGTGTCAAACAAGGCTTCCAGACTTGTGAAAGCACAAATCCTGTCATCCTGGCCATAGCCACCAATCATGGATCGGTCAAACCCGATGTCTCTAGCGCTGCCTGCCGGGACTGCCTCTATTTCCGCACTGATAAAATCTTCTTCAATAATACCGTATTTATCATGAAGCAAGTGTAAAATTCCCAGTTTAAAACGTTCTTTTACACTTTCACTGCCAAGGGGGAGGCTACCGGCAATCAGGTTCAGTTTTTCCCCGTCAAAAACTTCTGATATCTTTTTATTTCCCTGGAGTTTGCCTGCCAGGTGGGGCAGAAGGTCTGTCACAGTAAACACTGGATCATCACTTGCTTCACCTATGATGATATCCATTTTTTCTCCATTGGCTTTGATAATGCTGCCATGGAGTGCCAAAGGAATAGACAGCCAGTGATATTTTCGAATACCCCCGTAATAATGGGTTTTCATCAGACCCATACTTAAATCTTCATAAATTGGATTCTGTTTTAGATCCAATCGGGGGGAGTCAATATGGGAGGCAATAATCCGGGTTCCGGCTGAAATTTTTTCTTGGCCCAGCACGGCCATGGCAATAGTTTTGTCCTTGAACATGCGGAATACTTTT
This sequence comes from Desulfobacteraceae bacterium, assembly GCA_030638935.1. Lineage (GTDB taxonomy): Bacteria > Desulfobacterota > Desulfobacteria > Desulfobacterales > Desulfobacteraceae > NBML01. Next base: position 2,774 of record DAOWDR010000451.1, read on the forward strand.
TTGGGGCTTGATTTTGTCGTTTTTTTGGCCAATAATTTATCAATATCGACAAATCCCCTGTCCCTTGCCAGGGCCGCAATCTTGTCTGCCGCTTCTCTTTCTGTCTTGGCTGAATTTAAAAAATCCTTATAGGCATCCCCAAAAGTAAAAACAGTTTCTCTCTCCTGTTTTCCCAATTGGTCATAGGCCAGGGATGTTTTTTTAAATAATTTCTTTTTTTGTTTCTCCGCATCGGTTTTAATCATTGTTTTTGGTCCTTATCTCATCAATATTATGACGGTGGCCGTCAAAAAGAAAACAATCGTTTTTATTTGAATAATAGTAAAAAATCATGGAAAATTTCTTTTATTCTGTTTTTCATTTTAAGGGTTTCCCATTGATCCGGGAATGCAATTGGGGCAAATTGAATCCGGGCGGTATATCCATAACCTCCGCGGGCACCATCATATGCCGATATTGAAAGAGCAATCGGTGTGATAATCATTCCCTCATAGCTGATAATGGTTTCATTATTATGGGTTTTAACGGATTTTAATCCTTTTTTTTCAAGAACTAATTTAAGGGCATTTTCCTTTGCAAGGGTGTCAATGGTCTGCTTGGAGTCCCCAGGATCGGCAGAGATGGCATTTGAAACCAAAGAAGGTGAAAATTTTTCCGCCCTGAAATCATTATTTGCCGGTACCATGGTTAAGTGTTCGTCTATTATTTTGTTATTGCCGGACTTAATATCATACCGGATATAATAATGGTCAATCCCTTCCGATGCCTTTGCAGGCCCATTGATACCAAAAGTTAAATACAGGAGTATCAACATGGTTAAAAAAAGTATCTGGTTTTTAAAAAAGAAAGGCATGGATTTTGTATGTTTGTCTTTATAATTGTTTGTGTATTGTTTGGTAATGGTGTTTTTATAACCCCATAATTAAAGTTAACAGCAGTTCCAGTCGATTTCTCTTTTATCATGAAGTTTTGTCCGGAATCAATGTTAAAAGGGGAAAGCCGGTTCTAATACCCTGGTTAACTAAGAAAAATTAGGAAGGGAAAAATGAAAAAATTTGTTTTGTTGTCAGCAGCTCTTTTGGCTTTGTTTTTTTTCGGGTGTACGACCTCCCAGTCCACGGCCAGTTCACCTGGCGGTGTATTGGGTTCTCCCGGGGGCAATGTGGATAACCACAAAGTTGTTTCCTTTTATGTTATCGGCAAAGGGCTTGAGCCTGAAAATGCCCTTACCAAAGGTGAGGCCGTTTTAATGGCTGAACGGGCAGCCGTGGCAGACGGTTACCGGCAGCTTGTGGAAAAAGTCCGTGGCGTCTATGTGGATGCGTTTATGAAGGCCGGCAGGGGAACCGTGAACCATGATGTGATTCAGGTTCACACCCAGTCCTGGCTGAGGGGAACGGAAATCATGGAAATCTCCCAGGGGGAATACGGCATTACAAATGCCAGACTCCGGCTGAGAATTAATTTTTCTAAAGACGGAATGGTCTGGTGGCCGGTGGGTATCGGACAAAACGTTAAACCGGTAGTGACCTCAAGCAGTTCTATTACAGGCAGTGGTGGTGGACCATCCTAAGAAAGGTTATTCAAACTTAAGATAGTGGTTAAATGGGGCCTATTTACAATGGTCCGGCAAATTTGTTCTGGAGGTTATTATGGGAAGGTTATGGTTTAATATCAGGTCCTGTGTTTTTTTTGTGTTGCCGGCAGTGTCGGTTTTTATGATCATTTTTTTCTCCCAGTCTGTTGCCACCGGATACTATGAGGAAAAACTGATACACACCGATGCCTATTCCACCATGGAATTAAAATCTATTCTTGAAGATTACCAGATCAAGGCCGGGGTGTTGGATACTCAGATAGCGGAAATCAAAAAAGACATAGACTGGCTTATCCTGAAGATTAATCGCATCCAGGATGCAGGGAAAAAAGCACCCCACGGCTTAAAAGAGTCTGTCTCAGACAAAGAACAAAAAGTCAAAACACTGCTCAAAGAAAAAACCAGGTTAGAAACTATCCTATCCCATTATAAAAAAGAGTTTGATTCGAGGAAAAAAATAGAATCCGATAAAATTCTGGCAACCAAATCCCCTAAACAGCAAGAGGCCTCAGGAACAATACTAGCCAAAACGATTCCTCCTAAAGTTTCAAAATCGATTGTCGACCCATCAAATACCATTAAAAAATCTCAAATTGAAGCAGCCGTTAAAAAAGCAGGTCTTGGGGACTGGGTGGAAGTAAATGGGGATGATACCTGTCTTAGAATCGAAACAACTCTTCCCATTCTTTTTTCCTCGGGAAGTGCAAAGGTGTCCAAAGAGTATCGATCCTTTTTTAAGAAACTCGCTTCCTTTTTAAAACCCTATGATGTCAAAGTTCTGGTTAACGGATACGCCGACACTGTTCCCATCCGCACCAAAAAATATCCTTCCAATTTTGAACTCGGGGCCACAAGGGCTGCTAACATAATCCATGAACTGGTGAAACAAGGTCTCAAGCCCTCAATCTTTAAAATTGAAACCACAGGTGAATATAGGTTTGCCGCCAAAGAACCCTCAAAACAAAAATCTTTCCAAAGAAGAGCCCAGGTTACTGTGATTTTTAGCGGTTAGCAACGGTTTTTATAGTTCCAATCTTTTATAGGTGTTATTGTTTCAATAGCACCTATTTTTTTTAACACCTTTCCTATCGTGATTTGGCCGGGGGAAATTAAAATGCTTGAGTCAGAATTATAGATATTTATATTTGGATTTATATGAGAAGATGGTATAATTAAAATATGTTTTCGATTTTAAGGTGATGCTATGTGCTAAAAAAAGAGGAGCAGCCTATGCAAGATGTAATAAATAAAAATGGAATATTTTCTGAAATAAGAAGGCTGAATGTAATCGAAAGACTCAATATAGTCACTGATATTTGGGATGAAATAAAAGAATCTCAGGAGCTGACGTCTATCTCAGAAGAAGATAAAAAGATTCTTTTGAATAGATTGGCAAATTATAGAGCGAATCCAGAGTCTGCCACAGATTGGACTAATTTGAAGCAGGATATATATGACAGATATTCTGAACAAAGTTAAATTTGTCAAAGAAGCAGTAAATGAACTACGAGAATCTGTTGACTGGTATGAGCTGAGCGCTGAAGGCCTCGGTCTAAGGTTCATGGATGAAATAGACAGCACTATTGAAAGAATAAAGCTTAATCCTGCGCTATATCAAAAAATAACTGGTAAAATAAGAAAAATACAGGTAAACAAATTTCCATTTTCGGTATTTTATAAAACAGAAGATTGTACGCTAATTATTCTCCGCATATTTCATAACAAAAGAAAACCTAAAATTTGAATCTGATCTTTTTTACAAAGCTGCCAATATCATCCATGAATTTGTGAAACAAGGCCTTAAACCCTCAATCTTTAAAATCGAAACCACGGGTGAATATCGGTTCACCGCCAAAGAACCCTCAAAACAAAAATCTTTCCAAAGAAGAGCCCAGGTCACTGTTATTTTTAGCGGATAGCAACTTTTTTATAACTCCAAGCCTCCCATAGGTGTTATTATCTCAATAGCACCTATTTTTTTTTCTACAATGCCAAATTGTACCAAGCCTGTTCAGAGATATTTTGAGCTAACCTTCGATCAAAACTTGAGTGCTAACAAACAACAGCGCAATTTTGTTATAGACCGTCGCTGTATAGTGTCAAAATAATGCAAAAAACACGATTTTACCTTGACCTTTTCGTTGCTATTCAATATAAGTTCAATCCATGAACACCGCTTTTGATACCGAGATCAGATTGAGACTGCTTAAGCTTTTGCAGAAAGAATCTGAATTGACCCAAAG
>DAOWDR010000143.1 GCA_030638935.1 Desulfobacteraceae bacterium
CCGCTTATCATTGATGCCAGGATCAAGCCCTTTCATTCCCCCTCCCTGGAACCTGATCCGGCCATTGTTGAACGGGTGAAACTCCTTTCCCAAAGGGGCGGTCCGCTATTTGGAATTATTTAATTAATTTTTTTAAGGGAATAGATATGACAGGACAGATTAAACCCAAACGCATACTTATGATTTTTGCTGCCATTCTGGCTTTGTATACCGTTGCAGGCTTTTTTTTGTTTCCCTTTGTGGGGAAAAAAATACTCATAAAGCAGTTGGGTAATGCCCTGGGACGACCTGTTGCCATTGAATCTGTTTCCATGAATCCCTATAGCCTGGTTGTTGGCATTAAAGGCATTTCCATAAAAGAGAACACCGAGGCTGATTTTATTTTAATCCAATCCCTGTTGGTAAATTTGTCCGCTTCTTCCCTGTTTAGATTTGCACCTGTGATTACCAGGCTTGAGCTGGAATCTCCAGTGGTCAATTTAATAGAGAAAAAAGATGAAACCTTTAATTTTTCAGACCTGATACTAAGGTTTGCTAAAGATCCCAGCGAAGCTGTCACGGCTGATCCGGAAATTTTTGGTTTTAAACTATCCAATGTAAAAATTTTTAATGGGAAAATCAGTTTTTTAGATCAGATCAGGGAAACAGACCATTTAATTGAAAAAATCAATTTAGATTTACCATTTTTGAGCAGCCTGGAAAAAGACAGACAGACCAAAGCCTCTGCAAAGATTGATTTTTTACTTAACCAGGCAAAAATAAAAGTCGAACTTGAGAGCCTTCCCTTTACTCCTGGGCGCAATTCTGACCTGACCCTTAAGGCCGGCACCATCGATCTTTTAAAATATTTAGGGTATCTGCCCCTGCCGGAAACACTTCTGGTGAAGCAGATGGAAACCTCCCTTGATCTCACCATAACCTATTCCCAGGCCAATGATAAATATCTGATTTTAGAGGGGACTGTCGGCATTGCCAATATTGATATCCAGGATGCCGATCACACACAGGTTTTGACCACACCCCAAATTAATCTTGCCATTGCTCCATCGGATCTTCTGGACAAAAAACTGACCATTGCCAAACTGAATATTTTATCCCCGAAGATTCACCTGGGCCGGGATGTCGGCGGCAACCTGAACCTTCTCAAGTATTTGCCGGGTGATAGGGTGGCTGACCAGGGGGAGGATAATTCAGGAAAAGAAGTGGCGCAGGAGACCGGCCAGAGGGAGACCGGCCAAGATGAAGCCGGTCAAGGGGAGACCGGAACTGGGTTTGTATTTGAACTTGTGACAGGAGAAATAAAGAATGCCAGTTTGTTTTTCACGGATGGGGCTAATAAAACACCTTTTAAAACAACCTTGTCCCCTGTTTCCATCCAGCTAAAGGATATTGTGGCACAAAAGAGGGTCCTGGGTAAATATAGGATTTCCTTAAAATCCGAGGCAGGTGAAAGCTTTGCTTCAACAGGGCAGTTTTCAACTATTCCCCTGGGGGTTGAGGGCTCCATTACCCTTGAAAAACTGGTTGTTAAGAAATATTCGCCCTATTTTGAAAATCTTATTAATTTTGATATCCGGGATGGTCAGGTTAACCTGGATGCAGGATTTTTGATATCGGAGAATCAAACTAAATTAGGAGCTGTGTTCAATAACAAAAAATTGAGTATCAGCAATTTAAAATTATGGGACCGGGTAAACAAAGAAATTCCTGTTTCCATTCCGGAACTGGTAATCACGGGGTCTGTTATGGATACGGAAAAACAACGCCTTGATATGGGGGAGGTCAAAACCTTCCAGGGGAAAATTATTCTGAAACGCCAGTCAGACGGTTCCATTAATCTTGTGAAAAATTTATTGCCCGCTTCCAATACCCTTTTGAATAATAAAGCAAATACTGTAAAGGCCCCTGTGGCAATACCTGTAGTAAAAAAGAAGGAACCCGCATGGAAGATCAGTCTTGATGATTTTTCCATGGAAAAATTTGGAATTGCTTTTTTTGATGCAACAACAAAAGAGCCTGTCTCAATCAAGCTGTCTGATATCAGTCTCCATGCCGATAATTTAAAAACATGGGGCAGGGAAAAGGCTGGTATCAAGGCCGGGATGGAATGGAATAAAACAGGAAAGATACAGTTAAACGGGGATCTGGTTCCGTCTATAATGAAAGCAGGCCTGGACCTATCCCTTGAAAGAATCGACATTGCCTCCCTTCAACCCTATTTTACAGACCAGGTGAATATTGCTGTTAAGAAAGGGCTTTTCCATACCCAGGGACGAATTGCAGTTTCCATGGAAGAAAAAACAAACCCCTCCATCTCTTTTAAGGGAAAAACATCGGTCACTGATTTTGTCTCATTGGTAAAAGCCTCTGATAAAGAGTTTTTTAATTGCAACTCCCTTTATCTTTCCGACATGGACATCTCCCTATTTCCGGTGAAGATGGTTGTAAAAGATATTTCACTCACTGATTTTTATTCAAGGGTGATCGTTTCCGAGGAAGGGAATATTAATTTAAAACAGGTATTGGTTAGTGACGGTGAAAGTAAAATTGTTTCCGGCCCAAAACCGGCAACGGCCAAAGAAGAGGAGACCAGCCCTCTTCCCGAAATTATTATTTCCAATGTGACCCTCCAGGGCGGGCATATTCATTATGCCGATTATTTTACCCAGCCCAATGTTATAGCAGAGATGAAAGAAATTACAGGTCAGATCAAAGGGCTGAGCTCCATGGATGATACGCCCGCTGCGATACAGCTTCGGGGATTGCACGGGCAGTCCTCTCCCCTGGATATTGTGGGCCGGATCAGTCCCTTGAGCAGGAAAAGATTTTTAGACCTGGATATTTCTTTTAAGGACATTGATTTGACAAGGTTTTCCCCCTATGCTGCCAAATATATCGGGTATAAAATCGAAAAGGGGAAACTGGTTCTGGATTTGAAATATAAGATAGACGGAAATAAGTTGGAATCCCGGAACAGGCTGTTTTTGGACCAGTTTACCCTGGGAGAAAAGGTGGATAGCAAGGATGCCACTTCACTGCCCGTGCCACTTGCCATCTCCCTTTTAAAAAATTCAAATGACCAGATTGACCTTAATATACCTTTAACCGGGGATCTTGATGATCCCGAGTTTAATTTTTCTTCTGCCGTCTTTGCTGTTTTTGGAAACCTTATCACAAAGGTGCTAACAGCTCCTTTTAAATTTTTGGGAGCAATGTTTGGGGGTGGGGAGGAACTAGGGTTTGTCAATTTTGAGTATGGCAGCCATACAATTTCAAATGAAGGAATTAAAAAGCTGGATAAGCTCATGGAAATATTGGATAAGAAAAAAGAGCTTGATTTGGAGATTGAAGGAACCTATGAAAGTATCCAGGATGGAGAAGCACTTCGTCTTAAAAGATATGAAGCACTTCTCAAATCAGGGAAAATAGCAAAAATAGAGGCGGCCGAAGGGACACTGTCATCACAAGAGGATGTGGTTCTTCTTCCCG
>DAOWDR010000105.1 GCA_030638935.1 Desulfobacteraceae bacterium
GGCAAAATCTTGCCGGAATTGAATGCCCAAATTTTTTTTCATACATAGAATATATATTTTACAATCTTTATAAATCAATGGGTTGCAATGGTTTTTTATAATTTTCTACCATTTGGTATAAACCTTGCTTTTTATTTACAAAAAGTCGGAAATATTCGATTTTAAATTTAATAACTGGATTTTAATTAATAATTTAGCAATGTTCTTTAAAAAATTTCTATTTTTTAAATGGAAGGCTTTAATCCTGGTTTTGCCCCTGGCTGAAGATGAGTCAGGCCATTCCGTCAACTAAAGGCTGTGAAATGATTATTTAGAGAGGATTGTATGAATCTATTTTTTCTATCTCTGTTGATAATATTTGCAGGGGGCCTGTTTGCCCCTTTAATTTGGCGACAATTTTCCATGATGAAGGTTTTCAGTGTCTTTACCATTGCTGCAGGATGCATTCTGGGTCTGGTTGACGCCGGATCCAAGCTGATGAATCCTGGGGAGTATGTTGCTTCTTTTAAATATCTAAAAGCCTTTTCCCTTTCTTTTCAAATTGACGGTCTGTCAGCTTTTTTTCTGGTCACTATTTTCTTCATCTCTTTATTGGCAAGCATTTACAGTTTTCATTATATGGACAAACCTGACAAAGCCCTTCGCACAGCAACAAGCTACCTTTTTTTCAGTCTGCTTATCGTGTCTATGGCGTTGGTAGTAGCCTCTAAAGGCATGATCACTTTTATGCTTTCATGGGAAATCATGTCCCTTTCTTCTTTTTTCCTGGTCATATTTAATTATGAGGCGATTGAAAATCGCAGGGCTGGTTATCTATATTTTGTTTTCTCTCATGTGGGAGCAATGTTTATCTTTGCAGGCTTTGGAGTAGCATATGCCCATACAGGCAGTTTAGGGTTTGGGCAAATGATTGCATTGCCCGATACATTTAAACTTATAGTATTTATTCTATTCTTCATTGGTTTCGGCTCCAAGGCCGGCGTTTTTCCCTTCCACGTCTGGTTGCCCCATGCACACCCTGCTGCTCCAAGCCATATTTCCGCAGTTATGTCAGGTGTAATGATCAAGGTAGGTATTTACGGTATTATTCGTATGTATGTTCTTTTAAACTTCCATTCACCAGTCATTGGAGGCATTGTTCTTGCAGCAGGTTGTATTTCCGGAGTCCTTGGGGTAGTCTATGCCCTGGGTCAGCATGACCTAAAACGGCTTCTGGCTTACCACAGTGTGGAAAATATTGGGATCATTCTGATTGGAGTAGGAATCGGCATGATCGGTGTGTCATCCGGTAATGCTGCCATGGCAATACTTGGATTCTCAGGGGGCCTTTTACATGTGCTCAATCATGCCATTTTTAAATCACTCCTCTTTATGGGAGCAGGAATGGTTTTGAAGAAAACCGGTACTCGCACCATCGATATCCTGGGCGGACTTATCAAAAAAATGAAAATTACCGGAACGACTTTTCTCATAGGCTCCCTGGCAATTTCCGGACTCCCGCCCTTTAACGGTTTTGTAAGTGAGTTCTTTATCTATATGGGTGCATTCAAGGGCGTTGGATTAGACAGAATGACCTTTGTCATGGGTCTTATTGCCATTATCAGTCTTGCAGTTATCGGTGGACTGGCTCTTGCATGTTTTACCAAGGTTGTGGGAGTGGTTTTCCAGGGTGAGCCGAGAAGTGCGGCAGCTGAGAACGTGGATGAAAAAGGCTTTTCCATGCTGGTCCCTATGCTGATACTGGCAGGTTTCTGTCTTATCATAGGTGTTTACCCCAAGTTTTTTATACTCATGGCCATGAAAGGAGTTTCCTCCCTGGGCCTTGGTTACGAATGGATTCAGTTTGAACCGATTGTTCGCATGACAGGTAACATAACTCGGGCAGCAGCGCTATTTTTCGGCGTTGTTCTTTTTGTTCTTATAATCCGTGCGTTAGCATACAGAGGCAAATCCATTACCCGTTCAGGAACCTGGGGTTGTGGATTTACCCAGCCTACTGTTAAAATGCAGTATACAGGATCTTCTTATGCAGCATCCATAATTGATTTTTTCAAGCCTTTTGCCCCTGTGGATGAAGATCACCCCCCAATTCAGGGACGGATGCCTAGAAGAAAGACATACTATCATAGCCATGTCAATGATATCGCAGAGCTTCACCAGGACAATGTGATAGTTCGTCCGGTACTGTTCTTTTTTGATAAATTACGCTGGATGCAGCACGGAGATATTCATCTTTATATAGGATATATCCTGCTTGCCGTTATTGTTGTGCTGTTTTTTGTATAAATGGACCTCCATGACCGTTTGGGCTTGAGTATAGTATTAACATTGAGACCTTTGAAAGAGGATGCACTATGAAACCAATTTATATTTGGGGCCTTGCCATGCTTCTGGCGCCGCTCTTTTCCGCAATTATTATAAAGGTCAAGGCTTTCTTCTTTGGGGGAAGGAAAGGCTCACCGTTACTGATCAATTATTACACCTTGATCAAACTGTTTAAAAAGGGATCAGTCTATAGCACCAGCACGACACTTATCTTTAAGCTTGGTCCCATTATTTACCTGTGCTCAGCTGCCACGGCATTGATGTTTTTGCCCATTGCAGGCATAGCACCTGTTTTTTCCTTTAACGGTGATGTCTTGTTTGTTTTATATCTCCTTGGACTGGGACGTTTTTTCATCATTGCTGCTGCAATGGATACAGCTTCTCCTTTTGAAGGAATGGGCGCTGCCAGGGAAGCGTATTTCCCCATAATATGCGAAGCCACATTGTTCATGGTTCTGATCCTGTTTTGCAAACTGACGGGTGAGTTAAGCCTTGCTTCCTATTTTAGCGGAAATAATCCCGCTATTCTATGGAATAGTGCAGGCTCAACAATGCTTTTTGTTGTTATTGCCCTTTTTATCGTTCTTTTAACAGAAAATTCCAGGGTTCCTGTAGATGATCCGGCAACTCACCTGGAGCTGACCATGATCCATGAGGTTATGGTGCTGGACCATAGCGGTCCTGATTTTGGATTTATTGAGTTAGCATCATTCTGCAAGCTCTTTTTCTACTCAACCATTGTTTCGCGACTGCTTTTTCCTTTGTTTTTTCCTTTTGAGACGCTCAACCCTGCTTTGGAAATCTGTGGTCTTATATGTGTGTATGTTGCTGCCGGGGTTACTGAATCGGTTATGGCCCGTTACAGAATGGACAAAGTGCCAAAATTTATTCTGACTTCTTTTGCCCTGGCTTCTTTTGCAACCGTTATCATCATGGAGTTTATAAAATGATACATCAGGTCGATACCATCTTGTCCCTTGTGCTGCTGTCCGTCCTGTTTTCTCTAGGAACCAGCCATCTTACAGGACTTATCAGGTTCGTGGCTTTTCAGGGAGTGGCTGTTTCTATTGTGCCTTTCTTTATCGGTCATGAAATGACAGGCGGCGGTCTTCTTTTTACCATGGTCACCCTTTGGATCAGGGGAGTTGTAATCCCCTTGAGCATTTATCTGGTTATAAAAAGAGTTGCCATCCGTCGGGAGGTGGAGCCTATTATCGGATATCATGCCTCCCTGTTTGCAGGTCTGGTATTAATTGTTGCCGCATCTGTTGTGAGTTACAAGTTAAATATACCATTAATTACGAAAAGTGCTTTGTTAATACCTACGGCCATAACAATTCTGGTGACCGGAATGTTTCTGCTGATGGCAAGGAGAAATGCCATTGCCATGGTCCTTGGCTATATTATGATGGAAAACGGAATCTATCTTGTTGGAACAACGTTCTCCACGCGTGCCCATCATATTGTGGAATTTGGTATTCTTCTTGATGTATTAGCCGGTGTAATGGTCATGGCCATTATACTTCAGAATATCAAACAGAAGTTTGATGTTGTTGACACTGCGGTTTTAAGAACTTTAAAGGAATAGGTGATTCTTTCATGATTGAAATCCTTATGTTGGCCCCGTTTCTAACCGGCATTATGGCGTTTTTTCTTTCAAGGTCATCCGGCCGTGCACTCCTGGTGCTCACTGGTGCATTTCACCTCGGACTCTCTGTTCTGATTTGGATAAAGAGACCTGTTGCTCTGTTCCCGGATTATTTTGCAGTAACACCAGAGGGACTGTTATCCCTGCTTGTTATTTCATTGCTCTTTTTCCTGATCGCCATATACTCAACAGGTTATCTTAAAGCGGCAGAGATTAAGTCCGAACATATTTTTACCGGGTCCATGCTGATCTTTTTGGCAACCATGACCATGGTGACCATGTCAGACCATATTATGGTTATGTGGATCGCCATAGAGGCTACAACTCTTGCAAGTGCTCCTCTGATTTATACCCATAGAACAAAAGCTTCCCTTGAAGCCACCTGGAAATATGTTCTGATCTGTTCTGTGGGCATTGCCATGGCGCTTCTGGGGTCAGTTTTCATTACACTTGCCATGGATATAGGTAAGATAGACGCTCCTGTATCCTTTTCAGCCCTTACCTCTGTGGCAAAACAGCTTGATCCCTTATGGCTCAAGGTAGGTTTTGTTTTTATATTTGTTGGATATGGTACAAAAATGGGGCTGGCGCCCATGCATACATGGTTGCCTGATGCCCACAGTGAAGCCCCCAGCCCGGCATCTGCACTTTTATCCGGCGTATTGCTCAACTGCGCATACCTTGGAATTTTTAAAACCAACAAGATAATGCATGCAGCAGGACTTGGTGATTTTTCCGGCACCATTCTTATTGTCTTTGGTTTAATCTCCATCATGGCAGCAGCCACCTTTATTCTCAAACAGACTGAATACAAAAGAATGCTTGCCTATTCAAGCGTTGAAAACATGGGAATCATTGCCTTTGGTACAGGTATAGGCGGTATTGCTGCATTCGGAGCAATTATCTGCCTGATCCATCACAGTTTAATCAAATCTTCCCTGTTTTTAACTTCCGGAAATATCCTTTTGGGATATGGTAGCGGACTCATTGAAAAGACAGGCAGACTAGCAAAGCTTATGCCCAAAAGTTTTGTAGCATTTTTTGGTGGGTTTGCCGGAATCTCCGGCTTTCCCCCATTTGGAATTTTTATTGGAGAACTTTTTATTATTGTCGGAGCCTTTCGGACAGGTAACTACTTCGTGGCAGGGATATTTATCTTTACTCTCTGCGTCATTTTTGCAGGATTTGCAAATCAGGTAATGAAAATCTCCTTTCATGATACAACTACCGAAGAAATTAAAATAACAGAGAAAGCAAGTATGGTGTGGCCCCAGTATGCACTGCTTCTTACCTCACTTGTATTGTGCTTCTGGTTGCCGGACTCCTTGTACCAGGCGATTATCGATGCGGTGGCTACCATCGGCGGAGGATATTAATGGACACAGATTTTTTAGAAATTTCAAACGGCCAGGCTCTATCCAGAGAACAGATTCCCCACCTTAGGTTTGATGATTTTCAGCAAAATGCCATGAAGATCGTCTGGGGCGGAGGAAAGGTTGTTCAATATTTTGGTTATGCGGACGACAGCGCAGTCAAGCTGATGGCGGTGTTGAGAACAGACAAACTGCTGCTCGTTGCAGGCTGTGACGCCCCTGACGAATATCCCTCTTTCTCTAATAAATGCGAACCATTCCAATTGTTTGAGCGGGAGATTGCCGAACAGTTTGGCATTGTACCCAAGTATCATCCCTGGCTGAAAATGGTGCGTTATCATCCCAACAGCCAAGGCAAAGAAGATGTTTTTGGTAATGATTACACGAAAGACATCCCTGGTAACTATCCTTACTATTCAGTTTAAGGAGACGA
>DAOWDR010000576.1 GCA_030638935.1 Desulfobacteraceae bacterium
ACGTCTCCGATGAATGCGGAATCCAATCATCTATCCCGTCTGAAGGACATTCAATATCAGCCGGCCAAGAACCAAAATGATCTGGTGGATAATCATGTAGGCAAGCCAGGTTCCCAGCAAAATGCCGGCAACGGCAATGCCGATTAAAAGAGTGCGTGCCTGTGAAAAATTCTTGTCTGCAATATCCCGGTCATTTATCAATCCTTTCTGACTGGCATTGACAAGGTCTGCCATTATTTTTTCAGCCTGGTCCAGATGGGTTTTGCCCTGGGTCTGGGACAGTTCAAAGGCTTTGATATTTGAGTTTTGGGCAGCCAGTACCGTGATTTGTTCACTGATAATTGTAAACTGGTTAAAAATTCCTGTGGCCGCTTCAAAGTCTGGTTTGGATTTTTTATTGATGAGGGAGCCCAGGGCATTAAACTCATCTGAAATAGGTTTCTTTAAGTCATTGATTCTGGAGATCAGTAACTGGGTCTTGTCCATGTTTCTTGAAAGAATAATTGCCTGTTCCGTATTTTCAATCTCCCGTATCGCTCCCAAAAGCCGGGCGGAGCGTTTCATTAATTCCCCTACCTCTGCAAGGTACATGGCATCAAAGAGCTGGGTAGCCTCTTTGAACTCCTCTTCATAATTGACAAGCACTTTTTCAACATGGCTGTCCAGTTTTGTGATCAGGGGGGCAGCCTCGGTGGCAGCCAGGTGGGCAGCCTTAAAATTAGTATTTTCCCGGGTCAGATCCGAGATGGCCTTGTGGGTGTCCATGAATTGTGAAAAAGTCTTATTAAAAAGGGACAGTTTCTTTTTTTCATCCTGGCTTGCAATCAGGGATAATTGTTTGCTTTTTTCCAGGATCTTTTTTCTTAATTTTTCGATGAGGTCGGCATATTTTCCCATTTCTGATTCATCTTCTGAAATAAGCATATTTTTTTCTGATCTTGAAACCAGGAGAAGATCTTTGTTAATGCTGGTTGCCAGAATTATTTTTTCAGCAGAATTGTTAACGATTTTGGTAATCTGATCTTTCATGCCGGAAAGATTCCAAACGCCTACAATGCCGATGAGAAAAGATATAATGATAAAAATGAGAACAACAGAAAAAAATTTAACTTTCAGGCTGATCTTGCTTAATTTGTTCGCCATATGAAAGCCTCCTAATCTTAATTTTGTTTATAATGCATATTCTGTAAGGGTTTCAAAAAATTTTATAATAACCACATATGGGGAAAGAATCAATGGGAATCAAGCCGGGGTTTTGTTATAGTTGGCTTCCTAAAGCTTAGGGGGAACAAACATTATTTAGGACATAAGGATTTGCAATGGGAATTTCCGAATATCATTCCACCGTGGTCATGCCCGGGATCGAAAAACCCTATCCCTCGATTCTGGATTTTTTAACAAAACGATTCCCCGGGATCGCCAGAGAAATCTGGGAAGCCAGGATTCAATCCGGAAAGGTTTTAACTGAAAAAGGAGAGGCCGTTTCTTTTGAAACAGCCTATGTGCCCTTAAAAAAACTGTATTATTTCAGGGAAGTGACAGAGGAACCGATCATTCCCTTCACCGAAAAAATTATTTTCTGCAATGAAGAACTGCTGGTGGCCTGTAAACCCCATTTTCTTCCCGTGACCCCGGCAGGGCCATATGTGAACCAGTGCCTGCTCCACAGGTTGAAAAAAAGAACGAAAAATAAAAACCTTTCCCCCATCAACCGGATAGACCGGGAAACAGCAGGGCTTGTACTGTTCTCAATGAACCCAAGCACCCGTGGCCGCTACCAAAAATTGTTCATGAACGGGGAGGTGGAAAAAAGTTATGACGCCGTCACAAAATATTCCCGGGACCATAAAACAAAATCATGGGTTGTGGAAAGCCGGCTTGTCAAAGGAGAACCGTGGTTTAGGATGAAAACAGCTCCGGGTAAACCCAATGCTGTTTCAAAAATATTTTTCATGGGCTCAAGGGAGAATAGGGCGCTTTTTCAACTGAGCCCTGTCACCGGTAAAAAGCATCAACTGCGAGTGCATCTGAGCGGACTGGGATTTCCCATCCTCAACGACAGGTATTACCCAAAACTCTTGCCCGAGGCAAAAATCAATTTTGAAGCTCCGCTGCAGCTTTTGGCCAGGAAGATAAGGTTCATTGATCCCATCTCGGCAAAACTTGTGACCTATGAATCACAACGCCGGGTTCTGCTATAATTCAATCCTCCCTGTCTTTGGAGAAAAAGGGGATCAAAAAAACAAAACAGGCAACAAGAAAGAACATGCTGCCTATAAAGCTGATCATGTCCCTGCTGCGGAAACTTGCGATCCCATAAAAAATTGCCGAGGCAATAAAGAGTACCCATCCCCAGAGCTGACAGATACGATTGATATTTTTTTGTTTTTTGACCATGTGCCGACCTTTTTTTCTAATGTTAAAAAAATAATACCGGCTCTGATGATCCAGGGTCGGAATTCCTTCAGAGGCATCAATATCGGGGCGTGTTTTGAGGTTAGTTTTGAGGTCAGGTTTCTATTGCCTCTGAAGCTTTGATGCATAGAAGGAAACCGGCCAATAAAGCTGTTACCGGGGCTACCATGAGGAGGCCGATGCTTCCCATGAGGACTCGGAAGATCTCAGCAGCGACCAATTTCATGTTGAGGATTCGGGTAAAGCTGGTCTCCTGGGAGACGAAAAGCATGAGCATGGTCAGGTAACCGCCGGAGTAGGCGAGAAGAAGAGTGGTGGTCATGGTCCCGATGACTGTCCGTCCGATGGTCAGTCCGGAGCGGATCAGCTCACCCATATCAATATCCGGCCGCTTGGCCTTGATTTCGGCCATACTGACGCTTATGTCCATGGCGATGTCCATGGCGGCTCCCGATGCACCCAGGAGTACGGCTGAATAAAAGATTCCCTGCATGTCCAGACGAAAGTGGCCATGCAAAAGCAGTGTGGAGGCAAAGGGCGCTGTCATGCCGCCAAGTTTAAACATATTGCCGAAAAAAAAGGTGAGGCCCAGGGTGACGAATAAGCCGGAAAGTGTTCCGAGAAAGGCTGCCAGCCCCTTTCGGGTTAATCCGGCCACAGAGAAAATGATCACACCTGAGAGAAGAATCAGCACCCAGAAGCTGAGGAGAAGGGGGGGGGTTCCACTTAGAAGACCTGGGAGGAAAAAGAACCAGAGAATGAGTAACACGGCCACAAAGGAGGCCAAAGCTTTCAGGCCGACAACCCCGGCATATGCGACCAGAAGAAGGGCAAAGAGGCCAAAGAGGATGAGCTCCCAATGCTGGCGATAGGTATTTATGGCTTTAGCCCTGGAGGTCACCTTCCC
>DAOWDR010000428.1 GCA_030638935.1 Desulfobacteraceae bacterium
GCTCTTTGATGACCACTGTGATCGATGATTTCAGGGAATTCACCGATTATGTAAAATCACAGTTAATCAGGTTCCAGGAAAGTAGAAAACAGATCAAGCTTGATAAAGTAAAGCTTGGCCGGGCTGATCTTGGCCGGGACAACGCCCGGGTAACCCAAAAAGAGATTGATATCACACCGGTCTCCCCAGAAAAAAAGGCTTTGATTAAAATTCCTGAAAGAAGGGTAAAGAAAAAGGAAGAAAGTATCCCCTTGGATGACCTGTTTGAACCCAATATTGTGGAGTTCAAGCCCGATGATAATGAATATTTAGCTGATCCCAGGATTGAAGATATCCGGGAAAAATCTCAATTTATCCTGCCCAAACTTTCATTTTTAGACGAAAAACCCCAGGTTACCAGACATATCGATACCCAGTTTCTCCAGGACAAGGCAAGGATTCTTGAAGGTAAACTAAAGGATTTTAATGTGGCTGGTGAGGTGGTGGAAATCCTTCCGGGACCCGTCATTACCACCTTTGAATACCGGCCGGCTCCCGGGATCAAACTGAGCAAAATAGTAGGGCTTTCCGATGACCTGGCCCTGGCCCTGAGTGCCATCAGTATCCGTATCGTGGCCCCTATTCCGGGAAGGGATGTGGTGGGCATTGAAATTCCCAATGAGGAACGGGAACTGGTCAACTTAAGGGAAATGCTTTCTTCAAAGGCCTTTGTCCAGTCGGAGTCTTTACTCACCCTGGGTCTTGGAAAAGATCTTTTGGGAAAACCAGTTGCCACCCAAATGGATAAAATGCCCCATCTGTTAATTGCCGGTGCCACCGGGACCGGGAAGAGTGTGGGCTTAAATTCCATGATTATCAGCCTTTTGTACAAGGCAACCCCGGATGAGGTCAAGCTGATCATGATCGATCCCAAACGGATTGAATTGTCAGTTTATAATGATATTCCCCATTTGATCTCTCCTGTGGTAACCGATATGAAAAAGGCCACCAATGCCCTTTATTGGGCGGTCAAGGAGATGGAGCGCAGGTATGAGCTTTTAGAGCAAAACGGGTTGAGAAATCTGGACCAGTACAATGAAATGGCAAGGGAAGAAAAGAAAAAATGGTCTCAAAAAGATGGGGATGAAAAGCAATCACCTCCACCCCCGGAACCCCTTCCCTTTATTGTGGTGATTGTGGATGAGCTGGGGGATCTGATGATGGTGGCGTCAAAGGATGTGGAGTATGCCCTGACCAGGCTTGCCCAGATGGCAAGGGCAGCCGGCATTCACATCATTCTTGCCACCCAGCGTCCCTCGGCCGATGTGCTCACCGGCACCATCAAAGCCAATTTTCCAACCAGGATTTCATTCCAGGTCTCTTCCAAGATTGACGGCAGGATTATTATTGACCAGGGCGGGGCTGAAAGTCTTCTTGGCAACGGGGACATGCTTTTTTGCCCGCCTGGCACGGGAAAACTCATGCGTATCCAGGGGGCCTATATATCTGAAAAAGAGATTTCAAAGATTACAGGTTTTTTAAAGGAGCAGCGAAAGCCCGATTATGATGAATCCGTCATAATGGGGAATGGGGATGAGGAGACAAAAGAGTTTGACGAAGCAGATTACGATGTAAAATATGATGAAGCCGTAGCCCTTGTGACCAAATCCAGACAGGCCTCTATTTCCTACGTACAGCGCAGGTTGCGCATCGGTTATAACAGGGCAGCCCGGTTGATAGAAATGATGGAGCATGAGGGGATTGTGGGTCCCCAGATAGGAGCCAAACAAAGGGAAGTTCTGGTGAAAAGCTATGACGATGATTGATACAAAAATACTCAATTCAATAAAAGGCTTTATGGATGATGCCGAAGCCATCCGGCTCTTTGAACTGGCCGAACAGGCTGCAGCAATGGGGCCTGTTCTTGAAATAGGAAGCTATTGCGGCCGGTCTGCCGCCATTATAGGCACAGCCTGTCAAAATAAGAATGGCATCCTTTATTCCATAGACCACCATCTAGGATCCGAGGAGCAGCAGCCGGGAGAGGAATATTTTGATCCGGAACTCTTTGACCAACGGACCGGCGGGGTCAACACCCTTCCATTTTTCAGGGAGACCTTAAAAATAACAAACCTTGAAGATACTGTCATTCCCATTGTTTCCACATCTATTGTGGCTGGAAAAATGTGGCAAACTCCCTTGTCCATGGTCTTTATTGATGGTGGTCATTCTTTTGGGGCGGCCTATAATGATTTTTTGACCTGGTCCCCCCATCTTCTGTCCAAAGGGCTCCTGGTGCTCCATGATATTTTTATGGATCCTGCCAAGGGGGGTCAGGCACCCAGGCAGGTCTATGAAAAAGCAATTGCCACAGGGATGTACACAAAGCTTGAAATGACCAAAACCCTTGGGGTGCTCCAGCGAAAATAAAATTTTAAAACTGTCATTTTCCACAAATAATGCCCGGCCAAAGATCTTACTCCTAACAATGATATGAAAAAACAGAGCTGAAAAGGAAGCCGTCATGCACACTGCTGTACTGGAAAAAATCAAAGAATATTATCTTGAGTTTTTACCCTTTAACAAGGTGCTGGGTATTGGGATTGACCACCTGGATTACGATTCCGGTGATGCTGTCGTAAGTTTTCCCATGGCACCGGATTTGATTGGAAATTCTGCAGCCGGTATACTCCATGGCGGGGTAACCGCATCTGTGATTGACCTGACCGGGGGCTTGAGTGCCCTTATCTCCTGCGCAAAATTTCATGAAGGAGCCTCCCTTGAGGTGATTGA